>NZ_CP077107.1:0-308466 GCF_019263745.1 Methanospirillum hungatei | reverse complement strand
TCACAATGAAATCCGGATAATAATTAGAGATCTCTCCTTTGTGATTTTGGTAATCGATCTTAAAATTGACAGCGAAATAGTTCTTAACATAGGAAATGATATCATCGCAACTTTCGAGAAAGTTTGCAAACTCAAGTTCCAATTCACTATCCCCTATGATTTTATTGAAAATACTTTTCTTCGGAATTAAATATCCCTGTTCTTTTGCAACAAAAGGCCGACACTTGCTGATTTTGATACTATCCCTAATCTCCGCTTCTCCTTTATTAAGGACGGTCAATTCATTAATGGCCTTCTTAAATGTCTCGACCAGTGTTTTTGAAACATCAACTTCTGAAAGATTTCTTAAAATGTTGAGGGAATTGATGTCGATTTTCTCTTCAAATAGTCCATTAATTACAAATTCTTTTACTTTTCCATACAAGATATCATAACCACTCACCAATCGGAGGTCTTTCATAATTACCTGGGTAAAAAATCCTATGACACTCTGATAATTTGGGGCGATACTGGTGTCGAGTTTTGTAATATGGTCTACGACTTCTGTTGCAATATCACGAAAGATTATTTCCCGTTGTTCCTCTTCTGAAAATTGAATGACAGGATATTTTCTGTTGGTGAAAGTGGATACATTAAGGAGTGAGAGGTTTTTATACTCACGATATATTCTCGGTGATAGGACTGGTATTTCAATGTCCAATGCTTCGATATCCTTCTTATTGTTCTCATTATCAACTTCGATAACCAGGGGGGCTTTTGGTTCTGTACCTTGACCCATCTTTCTCCGGTCAATTTCAACACCTTCATTTCGGATAGTTTCAACAAAATCCATGAATGCGTCGGTTCCGATAACACTCACCGTTTCAATGATATCATCATCCCCCCGGTACATTCTCCGAAGGCCCCTCCCAAGAGTCTGTTCTGGAAGGATATTGCTCTTTGAACTGTATGCCCGGAGCCCTACGATAGTGGTGACATTTTTTACATCCCATCCTTCTTTTAGCATCAGAACCGAAACAATCGCCTTGTAATTATTTTCTGTCAAGTCAACTTCATTGGCGGCTTTTCGTAACCGTTCCAACTCTTCTAATGACTTTCCAGTGCTGGATTCAGAGATTTCTCCGTTATTTTTTGTGTGGATAACAAGAACTCCATCTTTTAATTTGGGGTATTTTGACTGCAAATATTCTGATACTTCATCACAGTTTTTTGTATCATCAGTCATTACGAAAAGGACGGCTTTTTTTCCTAGTTTTTCATGGACGTCAAAGACTTTCTCCCATTCCAGATATCCGAGATGTATATAATCCTCGTATTTTTCTGAGTATTTGGAACTCTTCTTCTCGATGAGTTTTGCCCTACTTGCTGAATCCGGAAGGACTGGATGCTTCACGATATTCTGATGAATCGCCTCAACGAGGGGGTAGTCTGATATCGTTTGTACAAAAATGGCTCCATTATTGTGCCGAGGGGTAGCGGTCACATCTATCTGCATGGAGAGTTTCCCATCTTTTTGTAACAACCGGTTATGGATATCCTGAATTGATTTAAACCAGGCGAGTTTTTCATCGTGGACGTGATGGGCCTCATCGTTGAGTATCATGAGTTCATCGATGTCACGAACAATATCTCCCAGGTCTAATTTTGAGTCGGTTGTTGCTCCGACTGGCTTTTTTCCAAGGAAGTAATCCATCATATCTTCATCTTCGAATGATGGTTCCCGGTTATTACTGTCATAGACCCGGTGAATGTTAGTCAGGAAGATGTTCCCGGTTTTTCTGGTGATATGGACATTGTCCTGGATATGCAGGGTAAGCTGGAAATCATCACGCCAGTTCTGGCCTTCATACCCGTTATCCGGAATGATAGGATCAGAGAAGAATATTTTAAGTCCATCAAAATCTGCCCGTATTCTATCAAGGACAATGATGTTCGGAGCAATGACAAGAAAGTTCCGTGAGAGCGTAGAGTCTTCTTCGTAGATTTTATGGTAATAACTCCAGGCTAGGAGGAGACTCAATACTTTTGTCTTCCCGCTCCCGGTTGCCATTTTAATGACATACCTGTTCCATGTTTCAGGGAACATTCCGGCAGAAATGGCTTGTGAACTATCATACCGGAGTAGATCGTATTTGTCTTTTATCTGGGCAATTTCGTATAGGTAGATGATGGTTTCGACGGCTTCCCGTTGTGCAAAATAGTATCTAAAATTAAAAAGGGTTCCATCTGATTTTGGGATCGGATGCGGTTCTTCAAACCACCACCTGATTAGTGCCCGGCTGGTTGCACTTGCTCCTTCATATCCGCTTTCCCGCCAGGCATTAACCTTTTTTCGTAATGTGGCAACCAGCGGGGGGAGGAGTTTTTCATATCCTTGTGTTCTCAGGAGTTCATCAGCTGGGAACCACCGGATGTCCGGGTTTAATATTGCGTAGGGATCACTGGGAAAGTCCGGATGAAGTGCCATTTATTTACCTCCGATTTGTTTCACGCCAGATTCTTCGGTGAGGAGTTTCATCTGATGTATGGCAATTTTGTTGAGTTTTAAGAGTCGTTCGCTCTGGGGGAGGTTATCGCTAATAAAATGAGCATTGAGGTTTTCTAGGTTTGAGAGACAGACGAGTTGAGAGATGTCAGCATAATCCCGTATGTTTCCCTTCTTATCCGGGTTCGCCTCCCGCCAGTCCTTTGCGGTTATCCCGAAGAGTGCCATGTTGAGGAGGTCTTCTTCTGAAGCATATACTTGGTTTATCTGCTTTTTCGAGAGTTCAATCGGGATAAGATTTTCCTTGATTGCATCGGTATGAATCCGGTAATTAATCTTGGCAAGGTTTCTCCGGATATCCCATCCAAGTTGTTTTTGTTCCTCTTCTTTGAGCCGTTGGAACTCTTTGATGAGATAGAGTTTGAATTCTACTGATATCCAGGAGGCAAATTCAAAGGCGATATCTTTGTGAGCATAGGTTCCCCCATATCTTCCCGCTTTGGAAATGAGTCCTATTGCTCCCGTTCTTTCAATCCATTGTTTCGATGTTAATGTGAAACTGTTGAGTCCTGCCTGTTTTCTAAACCCGTCGAATTCGACGGGATTAAAATTTGGGTTGTTCAGTTGTTCCCATATTCCAAGAAATTCTATTGTATTCCGGTTTCGAATCCAATTACGGATGATGTCATCGCTTCGTTCTGGATCCTTGTACTTGGCAATATCAGTGATGCAGATGTAATCCTCTTCATTCTGGATATAGAGAGTGATCTCTTTATCAAGGACGGTGATTTTTGCCATGTTACTTGTCTCCGATATATACGTCGATAATTTTCATGGTGTCATTCCCGAAAATATCGACCACTTTCACGGCTATTTTCCGTCTGCCTGGGAGGACTTCTTTATAGATGCTCTTTAGTTCAAGGCTCCGATCTTTTCTTGTCCTGAATGATTGCCATTCATTCTCAAAGATGTAGTCTCCGGACCAGATCTCTTCTATCTCCCCATCGGTGTTCTAGACGGTGATGATCTCTTTCTTGCTTTCAAAGTCAAAATCAACCGACCAGTAATCTATCCAGTCAGTCCAGGCCTGTGTGAGCGGCTCCCGGGTGGTGATGCCTTTCTTATCCTTGGAGATCTTGACTATCTGGCCGTTATCGACAACAATTTTATTTCCACCGGGTTTGAGGTTTTCTTCCACATTCGCTATGGTATCCTGATTATAGTGAACCGAAAAGTCCGAGAGCTCCACAGAGATTGAGTTGCCTTTGATATGGGGAGTGACTTCGATGTACGAGACATCGTGGAATACGACCTGGTTCTTTTCTATTGCCCGTTTATCAAAGACTTCACGGGGGATGTATTTCAGAGCAAGGTCTATTCCTTTTCCTTTGGCCTCCTCCTGGACACTGGGGAAGAGTCCCATTTCAAACTCGAATCCGAGGATATCGACTTTGGTGATCCTTTTCTGTCTACATTCAGAGATGATTTCTTCGACAAAGAGCCGGGTAACGGGGAGGTTGACCGGACCGACAGTGACAAGTCGGTTTTGTTTCTTTCCGTGGAAGGTAGAGAAGTTGGCGACTGGTTCTGCTTTGTAGGCGTGGAGGATGAGATCGACGAAGTCTTTCTCTTTCTGTTCGAGTTGTTTTCGTTTTTCTTCGTCCCGGAGGTTTTCGTTAATTCCGATATAATGCTGGCGTTCATATTTTCCTAGGTTGAGGATTTCGAATGCCCGGAAGTCTTTTCCGGAGTTTTTGATCTCCCGCTGGACTCCGATCATTCGTTTCCGGGTAGTATGAATGGCGAACTTTCCGAGGTCTGACCCGATCCATTTTCGACCGAGTTTTTCGGCGACTGCAAGAGTAGTACCAGAACCACAGAAGAAGTCTGCAACGAGATCGCCTTCGTTTGATGAGGCTTTGATGATTCGTTCAAGGAGGGCTTCTGGTTTTTGGGTAGGGTAATCAATTCTTTCGGCAGCCATAGGATTAACTGGGGGAATGTCAGTCCATAGACAATGTATCGCACTTCCCTCTTTTTCATCTAAATACAACTTCACAGCTGGGCGGCCTGTTTTGCTAAATGTTATTTTCCCTACAGCTATTAATTCATCAATTTTCTCTTGACTAAATCTCCAGTGAGTACCTGCAGGAGGTTCTAGGATTCTATCTCCGAATTTCCTAGCTGGGCCCTGCCCTTTTGCTAAAATGTCAGCCATTTTATATTTTCGCCCATCGGGATCTTGGTTTCTAAAATGACTTGAAATGTAAGATTCTTTAATTGGTGCAGATAATGGGTTCCAAATGAATTTATCAGAAAAAGAATAAAATAAAATTTCATCAACAACAATACCATATCGTTTAGAATCTGCATGAAAATTGAATCGTTGCCATACAATCTGATTTTTAAAATTATTTTTCCCGAATACCTCGTCTAAAACCAATCTGATAAGACTATTTACTCTCCAATCGCAATGAACATAGATACTTCCATCTTCTGCAAGCAAGTCCCTCATTAGCACTAACCGCTCATAGATCATTGAAATGAAACTATCCGCTCCCCGACCCCATGTATCCCGGTAGGCAATTTCTTCAAGGATTCCCGGTTGTTTTATGAAACTCTCATCCCCTATCTCGATACTCATTGAGAAGTCGGCCCCGACATCGAAGGGTGGATCGATATAGATGAGTTTGATTCCACCCTGTTTCTCTATCTCTTCCCGAAGAGGTCCATTCTTCAGGCTGGATAGGATGAGTTTGTTGTCTCCCCAGATCAGTTTGTTAGTCCATCCTTTGATCTGTCTGCCCCGGTCGTCCAGGTCAAAGAGGGTTTGTTGAATTTTGGTGTCTTTTTCTTTTCTGGGTTCGTCAATTTGTTCGATGATTTGGAAGGGAAGGACTGCGGTTGAGACTTCGTTGGTTTTTCCATTCCAGACGAGTTCTACTTCTCGTTTCTCATCAAAAAGGATGAACCGGTAGGAATCGGGGAGGGGTTTACCAGATTCGAGGTAGCGGTTGATGTCTCGAATTTCGTTGTCGGTGAGTTTCATAGGGGTATCTTATGAAGTTTTGGAAGGGGGATAGGAAAAAGATGTTGAAATGAGATTGATAGATACAATGTATAGATGAATATTGGCACTATTATCTAAACCCACATCATCAAATAGCAATAATTTCCAATTTCATCAGTACATGACATCAGATGACTATTCACTCTTAATTGGAATAATAACATTAGTAATTTCTGCCCTTTCATTAGTCGTTCTCATTGTTTATACAATAATAACAAATCGACTTGTAGATGAAACTGCAAAAATGAGGGAGTTGCAAACAGACCCTTCTGTCTCTATGTATCTTGCTCCCGATGATATTCACTATTCTTTAAAAAACCTCGTGATAATTAATTATGGTCTGGGTGCAGCGTATGATATTAAATTCGCATTTAATCCTGATTTTGTGTATCATAGTGAGAAAAAAATTTCAGAATTGCCTCTATTTAATAAGGGAATTTCATATCTTGGTCCGAACCAGAAAATAGTTTTTCGGTTAGTATGGCGTCCTGTAAAAAATGATACTCCTTCGATCCCACTCTTTAATGTAGATGTAAAATATTATAATTCATCTCAAAAGGAGAAATTTGAGTCTTTTATTATAGATACTGCTGCGGAATTTGATTTACTTCATCCTTCGGAAAACCCGTTAGTAAAAATAAATAAAAATCTAGAGGAAATTGTCAAGGCAATAGAAAGGAAAAAATAGAAATCGATATAAAAAATTCAACTTTTGAAAAAAATCACAACTATTTCAGTCCAATCAAACAATTATCATATTACTATGCCCATTTCATTGTTGGTATGTACTCATTAGTACCCTCTATTTTCGTATTCTCTTTGTACTGAATATAAAATGAAAGAGAGAATATAATATTTCGAATACTTCTCATGGCTTTTATTGTTAAATTAAAAAATTCATCGACATTCATGTGATATTCTGGATTTTGGATTGGAGTATTATTAGGATCATAGGGATATGCCATATCATCTAATTTAATAATATCATGCAGTATAAAATTTCTGTGTGCGATATAATTCCTAATATCAACCATTTTTTTTAATTCATTATTACTCGAGCATTTTCTCTCTAGTTCTCTTCGAATACTTTCTATAGCAACTAGATGTTTGTTCAATTGTTATTTTCTAATAAATTTTGTAACTATTCAGTCGGCTTAGGCTAATGCAAGATTTTGAGAGAGTAACGACTCTCCACTAATATCTTTGGTTCTATTTGGTGACCATGGAAAATTATGAAATGCTGAAACAATTCCTTCAATAACATTAATTCCATTTTTTCTTATAGTTGAGATGTAACTTCTGATCAGAGCAATCGCACTGGCTGTATCGAAGCTTCTAAATCCACCTGATATTTTCATTTTTACCTTCATCATACGAATATCTCTCTCGGCCTGATTATTGTCGAATGGAACGAGAGGATCATTTATAAATCTCAACACACTCTCTCTCCACTCTTTTAGCCTTTCGAGTAAGTTTCGTACAAATCCCTTTTTCTTCCTGCCCCTTTTTACTTCATCTACAACCGGTGGAGGATTTTCATCCAGTCCTATCTGTATCAATTCATCGTATGACTCCATCAGACTGGTACGAATGATTGGAGGAATAGGAACCCCAACTCCATGAAATATCTCTTTGTTTTCTTTTGCCCCTAATAATAACTCAATAAGATCATAAGGCCATTTTTGAGAGGTTTCTTCTTCAACCCGGATGAGTTCTCGGATAATATGAGCACAACAAAAACTGTGTTCGCAGGAATAGGAAAGATAAGGACCCCAGAAATCATGAACACTAATCCCATGAAATTCAGGAAGGATTCCAATATTATCCATTCCTTCTTTACCTCTTTTTCTCTGAAGGGAATAATGAGTTAGGTTAGGAGTACAGGTCACATGAAGCCAATGAAGTTTTCCTTCTACTCTGACTCCAGTTTCATCATTATGGATTACGGGCTCATTTTGAAGAACGTTTACAATATCATCCTTAAATGATTGTAATTTCTTCGCTAGATTGTGAGTTAAATTTACGATTGTTCCAGGACTAACAGAAAAACCGAAAAGAACTGAGCAGATTTCAGTTACTCGTTCATAAGGGATTAATTGATGATGAGAAAAATAGGTCAGATAAGATTTGACTCTGGATCCATATTGAACTGGATGTGTAACATCTTCGGGAAAATCCCCTGATGTTTTTAAACCACAATGAGGACAGCAGATAGTGAAAGACTGATGTTCTGTTATCTCGATTGTGGGAGGAGGGGGAAGATCAAAAACCTGTCTTTTTTCAATGCCGAGTATTTTTCCAGAAACAAGGCTATGTCCACATTTGGAGCATTCATGAGGTTTATGATATTCGATATGATCTGGATGAGGACTCTGCCTTAAGGTTGTCCCTTTATGGCCGGGTTGACCTCCCGGATATTTCTTTCGAGAATCTGATTTATTTCGATTCTTTTTAGCATACCCATCAGAAGATGGTGGTTTTCCGCTATTTCGACTATTGAGGTTTAGCCTGGATTCGAGTTCTTTGACTCTGGATTCTAATTGATCAATTCTTTCATGTAGGTGAACAATATATGCAATTACTTCAGGAGGACATTCAAGTATTTTGGCTTTGAGTTCTTCTGGAAAGTCCATTTGATAATTTAACGTTAATAGTCATTATAAAAAGATCTTTCGGTAAAAATGAATTTTTAGAAGAAGAGGACTAATATTAGAGTAGGTTTTCAGATGGACGGGATAAGGGCGCTGAGACCGGCTGAATAGTTACAAAAAAATATATTAAAATAACTTAGAAAAATTATCCGTTTTTTATTATTGTTAACCAAATATTTGATTCTTTCATTTTTCTGACATTTCAAATATAAAAGCAAATGATTCATAAATCCATAATATGAATGAAAATTATTCCTAAAATGTCAGACACTGATAATAATCGCTTATATCTATTGAAATTACACAAAAAGGACATATGGTGATTACAATATAATGTGAGATTTATATGAGTTTTGGGTCAATGGATATAATCTTTCTCTATATTATCACCAATATAAACAATAATTTTCCATGATATTTCCCTTCATGTCTGTATGGATATTTCCCATCAAATAATTCAAATAATAGAATGCATCAGACAATGAATTTCTCTATATTTAAAAAATTATACTCGAGAGAACGATTTTCTAAAATTTCAACGATATGAATTTCATAAAATAGCGTAGATATAATAATCCATTAACCAATATGATTAAATACAAAATTTACAAAAAAGATTTATTCCACTTAATTATGAAAGGCTTTAAATAAAAATAATAAAGTATAAGATTTTTTTAAATAAGATCTTCTTCTCTGCGAAATTTATAGAATAAGATAAATTCATACGTAATCCTTTTTAAAGCATTTTGTATTTCACCTAGTTTCATGATCTTTCTCATATATTATTCAGGATATATTATGTAAGACATTTATGGTAATAACAGAATCCATTCAGCAGTTAACAAATGACGATGAAATATTAGCAAAATTATTTTGGGATATTGGACTCAAAAAGAATTGTGCTCGTGTTCTCGTATTTATGCTCATGAATGCAGAACTAACTTCTCGAGATATTGAAAAGTTTACTAGCCTGCGTCAACCAGAAGTGAGTCTTGCTCTTACTGACCTTATGAAGAAAGGATGGATTGATGTTGTCCGTCATCTCATGGAGAAGAAAGGAAGACCAGTAAAAATATTTCAAATATGTAAAGACCCTGAAGAGATTTTTCAAGAAATAATACAGGAAGTTTCAGATGACTATAACAGAAAAATGAAAGAAATCGAACGAGTAAAAAAAATTATTAAAGAAAATAAACCCTATTGATTTCATGTTAAATTTTCAGTAGAAATTTCTCCTCCTTCAATTGTAAATGGAAGTATTGCTCTTCCATTTGATATAAATGATAGTTGGTGAATAAAACTTGTTTTGGGAAAGGGTTTTTCTAAAGAAAATGACAATGAAATTTCTGTTTCATCTTTATCATTAGCAAGTAATATGTGATCACCTATTTCTTTTTCAGAAAAAGAATGATATAACTCATTATTATCTTCATTTTTAACGTTTATTTTTACAAGTATAAGATCATCATACTGAAATGGAGAGGTAATAAGAGAATACGTAATAATAGACAAACCAGTACTATCTTTTGATTGTGATATATTTCTGATGCCAATTGAAATATTTCTCACATCTTTTTCTGTTGGAGGTGTTTCATGTTTCGCCGAATTTAATAGGAGTAATCCGGCGATAATCATAGCTCCGAAGATAAGTCCGATACCGAAAATCGTGAACCATTTTTTATTCATGACAAAATCCGTTCCTCCCAAATACTATATTTTCTATCCAGAAATAGGTACAACGTAACAGAAGTCTTTCATCCCTAGCTGATTTAATGCAATGAATCTCTGTAATTTAGAATATAATAAAAAAATGATAAAGGATATCAAATATTCTTTGATATCATAAAAGAAAAACCTCTGAGAAGAATTTTATTAGATTATACAATTGATTCTATGCGGTAACCGGGGATCGAACCCGGGCTAAGGGCTTGGGAAGCCCCTGTCCTGCCGCTAGACTATTACCGCAGCTGCATTATAAATATTATTTATTATATTAGATAAAGGTTACAATATATATTATCTATTTATCGTTCTTTGCGAAGTTTTCTCACTTCATGAAGAAATTCACGCTGATTTGCAAGTTGAATGTCTGATTGAATACCAAACATTATAATTTGAACTCCAACAATAATGAGCGTAACAGCCAATATTGTCAAAGGTATATGATCTATGTTTTTGAGCCAGTCAATGATTATATATATTCCAATAACTCCACCAGCGATGAGAAATGACAATCCAATAATTCCAAAATAAAAGAGAGGGTTGTTTAGTTTTGCTAACCGGTAAATTGTTCGTCCAATTTTCAAACCATCATGAATGGGATCAAGTTTAGTATCGCTTCCTACCCGCTCTCCGTATGTCACCGGAATTATGGCAACGCGATCATCGTTCCGAACCGCTTCAGCAGAAATTTCAGTTTCAATACCAAAACCTTCTTCATAAAGGCGCATTCTCTGTAACGACTCAAGAGTAAAAGCACGATATCCAGTTAATATATCGTACAAGTACCGCCCATGACTTACCTTAAATAGCCAGTTTAATATTCGGTTTCCTAATAGGTTTAACCGATGAAAAGCGGAAGTATTGGTACCACATAGACGGTTCCCAATTGTCTGATCATATCCGGATAATAGAGGACTGATTAATGCATCTGCCTGTTCAGGATCATAGGTATTGTCTCCGTCTATTAAGATAATATACGGTTTTTTGATATGCTTTATTGCTTGAATAAAAGCAGATCCTTTCCCTTTTCCTTCTTGCACGATTACTGTGGCACCAGATGCAGAGGCTATCTCTCTGGTTTTATCTATACTATTCCCATCAATTACCAGAATATCTGAATATCCGATTTCAAGAAATTTAAGGATGATTATGCCAATAGTAGGTTCTTCATTAAGAGTAGGAATCAGAACGCATACCTGTTCTCTTGGAATTTTCATCATATATTCATTAAATCAGAAACTATAAGGAGTTATCAATATATTTGGAAAAAAGAGGGAAAATTAGAAATTATTGATGTACCGTTCAACTTCCCAGGGATGAACGGTCAGACGGAACTCATCATTTTCAGCAATGGCAATCTTTGTTAAATTCTCAACAATATGTGGACCTAACGCATCACAAATTACCTTATCTTTCAAGAGTTCATCATTTGCTTCAATAAGGGAGCCTGGAAGCATCTCAATACCACGTTTCTTTCTCTCTTCATCGCTTAAATGGTAAATATTTACATCAGTTGCTGGTGGAGGGAGGATCTTATTTTTAATACCGTCAAGTCCTGCCGCGATCATTCCAGCAAAGAGAAGATACGGATTACAGGTTGGATCAGGACTTCTCAGTTCTGCACGAGTACTATTTCCACGAGCAGCAGGAACACGAATCATGGCAGATCGGTTTGCAGCACTCCAGGTAATATATACCGGAGCTTCATAGCCGGGAACTAAACGTTTGTATGAATTGATGGTTGGATTTCCAAGACGAGCAAGTGCTTTTGCATGCTTCATCAGACCGCCAATATAATAGAGCATGACATCGGATAGCTGATTCTCTGCATTCGGATCAAAGAACACGTTCTTACCGTCTTTACTCAATGATCCGTGGGTATGCATACCAGTACCATTGATTCTTCCGATTGGTTTTGCCATAAAGGTTGCATGCATCCCGTTCATGAGAGCAAGAGTTTTTGCTGCAAATTTAAAAGTAATTACTTTATCTGCAACAGAAAGTGCTTCTCCATATTTAAAGTCTATCTCATGTTGAGAATCTGCAACTTCATGGTGAGAAGCCTCAATTTCAAAGCCCATTTCGGTAAGAGCAAGAACAATTTCTCTTCTGAGGTCCTCTGCAGCATCACTTGGTGCAAGGTCAAAATACCCACCATGGTCGACAAATTCCGTAGTGGCCTGACCATTAGCATCTCTCTTAAATACAAAAAATTCGAGTTCTGGACCACAATTAAAGGTATATCCTAATTTTGCTGCCTCATCAAGATTTTTCTTTAATACTGATCGCGGATCACCTTCAAATGGTTTGTTACCATACGTGTATACATCACATATAAACCGGGCTACACGTTTATCTGCCGGTCTCCATGGAAGAATCTGGTATGTATCCATATCCGGTTTCAGAATCATATCAGATTCATCAATTCGAGCAAAACCTTCGATTGAGGAACCATCAATCCAGATGCCTTCAGTAAGGGCCTTCTCAACCTGGATGACCGGGATTGCCACATTCTTGGGGATGCCGAGGATATCATTGAACTGCAGGCGAACAAATTTTACATTATCCGCCTTTATCCGTGCGAGCATTTCGCTGACCTTTGCATCAGACATTGAAACATACTTCTACCTATTTGAATTTAAATATAGCTCTTTCAGAGAAAGCTAATAAAAAATTTTTTCTTTTGCTATTCATTGATGATCATCATAAATTATTTCTCAATATTGTAAATAAAAAGATATTTTTTGATTTTTTTAATAATTTAGAATTATTAGTCAGAAGGCGCTTCTCCTATTGCGGTCAGGTTAATAAAGATGAAAAGCTTATATGAATCGTACAAGCAGTAAGCTTCCATGCCGGATTTATCCGGATCATGTTCGTTGCCTGATAATACCTGCCAATATGGCTTATGTGATGATATGTGTGGAATTATTGGTGTAATAGATAAACAGCGTGAGCTCATGGATGGTTCTTCCATAAGAGACGCACTCTCGATAATGGACGAGCGCGGAAGTGGTGAAGGCGCCGGATATGCAGCATACGGAGTATACCCGGATTATGCAGATCTATATGCTATCCATGTTTTTTATGACAACCTGGTTGAGCCAAAAACCCAGGTAGAAGATCTCCTGGAAACATGGGGAATGATTGAACATGACGAAGAAATCCCAACATGGGAACAGAATGGTATCACTAAAATCCATACTCCCTGGAGATACTTTTTCCGTCCTAAAACGCGGCTCATGCAACGTAGTAAAACTCCGGATGATGAGATTGTAAAACATATCGTGATGGAAGTGAACAAATCTATCAAAGGTGCGCTTGTTTTCTCATCAGGAAAAAATATTGGAGTTTTTAAGGCATCAGGTTGGCCTGAAGAGGTTGCTGATTTTTATCGTGTTGAAAAATATGAAGGCTATCTTTGGCTTGCACATAATCGATATCCGACAAATACTCCCGGGTGGTGGGGAGGAGCACATCCATTTAACCTTCTGAACTGGAGTGTGGTCCATAATGGTGAAATAACTTCATACGGAACTAACAGGCGTTATATTGAAAGTTTCGGTTATGACTGTACGATGTACACCGATACTGAAGTTGTTGCATATTTGATGGACCTCCTTGTACGAAGACATGGCCTTACCCAGGAGCTTGCTGTTCGGGCTCTTGCTCCTCCTTTCTGGGAAGAAATAGAAAGAATGCCTGAAAATGAGCAAAAATTTACAACAGCACTTAGACTGACTTATGGGTCAGCAATGATGAATGGACCATTTGCAATCGCTGTGGCTTCTCCAGATTCAATTGTTGGATTTTCTGACCGGATCAAACTCAGACCTTTAGTTATTGGCGAACATGATAACCGGATATTCATATCCAGTGAAGAAGCGGCTATCAGAACAATTGATTCAGCAATCAGCCGAATATACATGCCGAAAGCGGGTCATCCAATTGTTGGGAGGACTGTAACATGATAATTGGTTCACGCCCGACAAAGTTCCAGGTTGTTGTGGATAAAAATCAGTGTATGCTCTGTGGACGGTGCGTGGAAAATTGTTCATACAATGTCTTCAGGATGGAACCTGAAGGGATTATTACCAATACCCGGAATTGTGTTGCATGTCATCGATGTATTTCGCAATGTCCCCGTGATGCAATATCCATAAAGGAACGTCCCTGTGATTACCGGTCTCATCCAGTCTGGACTGCACAAATAAAAGAAAATATCTTTAAACAAGCTGAAAGTGGCAAAATTCTCCTGGGAGGTATGGGGAATGCAGGACAATATCCCATTCTTTTCGATCACCTGGTTCTTGATGCCTGTCAGGTTACAAATCCTTCCATTGATCCCCTCCGAGAGCCGATGGAACTTCGTACATACATCGGAAAAAAGCCAAAACAATTAGAATTCATTCAGACTCCGGAGGAAGATACAAGCCTTGTTACAGAACTTGTTCCAAATCTCAAACTTGAAACTCCCATAATGATTGGTCATATGAGTTATGGTGCGATATCCCTGAATGCCCATAAAGCAATGGCAAAAGCTGTTTCAGAGATTGGAACATTTATGGGAACTGGTGAGGGTGGACTTCACGAAGCTCTGTATCCGTACCAAAATAATATGATCGTTCAGGTAGCATCAGGACGATTCGGAGTTGATGTAAATTACCTTGAACGTGGAGCGGCTATTGAAATTAAAATAGGTCAAGGAGCAAAACCAGGAATAGGCGGACATCTTCCAGGTGAAAAAGTTTGTGCCGATGTCTCTTGTACCCGAATGATTCCAGAAGGAAGTGATGCTATTAGTCCGGCTCCTCATCATGATATATATTCAATAGAGGATCTCAAGCAGTTAGTTCTTAGTTTAAAAGAAGCAACTGAATGGAAAAAACCAGTTTTTGTAAAAATCGCTGCCGTTCATAATGTTGCTGCAATTGCTGCTGGTATTGCCCGGTCTGGAGCAGATGCTGTAGTCATTGATGGATTCAGGGGAGGCACTGGAGCAGCACCATCCGTTTTCAGAGACCATGTAGGTATTCCAATCGAAGCTGCAGTAGCCGCTGTAGATGCGAAATTACGAAAACAAGGGATCAGAAATGAGGTGTCAATCATCGCTTCCGGAGGAATAAGGCAAAGTGCCGATGTTGCGAAGGCCATTTGTCTGGGTGCTGATGCTGTATATATCGGTACTGCAGCTCTTGTTGCAATGGGATGCAGAGTATGTGGAACCTGTTATCGTGGACTATGTTCATGGGGTATCGCAACCCAGCGGCCAGATCTGGTTACCCGATTGAATCCTGATGAGGCAGCAAACAATGTGAAAAATCTCATTGATGCCTGGACATTAGAACTAGCAGAACTCATGGGAGCAGCTGGTATTAACAGTATAGAATCTCTTCGAGGGAACCGGGATCGGTTACGTGGGTATATGCTTGATCAATCGATGCTCGATGTTTTAGATGTGAATGCGATAGGAGCCTGACATGACACAGATAACCATTGATGCAGCAGGGATCCATTACACACCCCTTAATAAGCAGATCAGGCAGGCAGTCCGTGACGGTGCATCAGAAATTATCCTGAATAATATTATGGGCCAGAGATTTATCGGAGACGGGTTGACTGGAAATGTAAAAATCACCGTCAACGGTGTACCAGGTGGAGATCTGGGAATGTTCATGAAGGGCCCGACCATTGAAGTATTTGGGAATGCTGATCACGCTCCAGGAAATACTATGGATGAGGGTACAATTATTATTCACGGTGCAAGCGGTGATGCCACCGGACATAGTATGAGAGGTGGAAAAGTCTTTATTCGTGATGATATCGGTTATCGTGGAGGAATCCATATGAAACAATATATGGATAAACGTCCGGTTCTTGTCATAGGTGGATCTGCGAAAGCATTCCTTGGAGAATACATGGCAGGAGGTCTGGTTATAATGTTCAGACTTTCAGATGATGAACCATATGCGGAAATGGGACTTGCATCAGGCATTCACGGTGGTGAAATATTTATCAGAGGTACGGTTGAAGACTGGACCTTAGGTATCGGAAGCAATGCGCAACCTGCAACATCAGAAGATCTAGAGAGAATCAAACCGTATATTTTAGAATTTTCGTCCTATTACAACATTGATCCAACTTCCCTATTGAATAATTCATTCACACGAATTGCTCCTGTCAGCGCCAGACCATTTGCCGGAAAATATACCTGGGAGTGAAAAAATGACAAAAAAGAAAACATACACTGCTTTACAGGAAGAAGTATGGGACAATGGTATATGTTCCGGATGTGGGGCATGCGTTGCAGTATGTCCAGCAGATGCACTGTTTTTCCCAGATGATCCTGGAATTATGAGACCCGTTTCATCAGGGTATTGCAAACAAGAAACAGATCAGGTACCTTGTGGGGCATGCTATGAGGTATGCCCAAGAACAAAACCAGACCTCGCAAATCCCCTTGGATCTTACAAAACAATTACTGGGGCACGGGCAGTTTCTGAAATTTCTCACAAACAGAGTGGTGGTGCTGTAACCGCTATTCTTGTCAATGCATTTCAATCCGGACTCATTGATGGTGTCATTACTGTTACAGAGGATCGGTGGACACATAAACCAATCTCTATTCTGATTACCAGTTCTGGAGAAATGTTGGAACATGCTGGGAGCAGATATAATTGGAGCGTACCTGTTTTAAAGGCATTAAAAACTGCAGTAATAACAAAAAAATTAAAACGTCTCGCTATTGTTGGAACTCCATGTGTTGTTCAAGCTGCACGATTAATGAAAGAATCATCTCATGATCTTGTCCATCCTTTTGGGACTGCCATTCGATTGATATTTGGACTATTCTGCACAGAGAGTTTTAATTACTATCCTTTAATGGAAGATATCATCAGACAAAAGCATTCCATTCCTGCATACCGAATAGTGAAAATGGATGTGAAAGGGAAACTTGAATTGACCCTTGATGATGGAACAGTCACTACAATTCCTTTAAAAGAAATAGAATCAGCAATCAGAAAAGGGTGCTCGAGCTGTAATGATTTCTCTGCATTACAGGCAGATATTTCAGCAGGAAGTGTTGGGACACCTGAAGGATGGACAACCCTTCTTATCAGGTCTGATGAAGGAGAACGGTTTGTCCAAAATGCTGTGAAATCAAATGCATTAGAGTTATCAGCAGAAACTGATCTTCAGGCGATGACTAATCTGGCACAGAAAAAAATTTCTAAATAACTTACTTTTTTCCGGATACTATTTATCTCTCTATAGAGAATATAGATGGAAATTATCTGATTTGCAATGGATGATAATACTTCTGAAGACCTTCCTCCTCATAGTAGGCTGTCTGCCGGGTGCAAACTCTGTTATGAAGGAGCTAAATTAGTTCTTTTCCTTACCGGGCAATGTCATCGTGATTGTTGGTATTGTCCGCTTTCGCAGGAACGTAAAAATAAAGATGTCATTTATGCGAATGAGCATAAGATATCCTCTCCTGAAGAAATGATCCAGGTAGCTAAGCGAATGTCAGCTCTTGGGACAGGTATTACCGGAGGAGAACCTTTTTACAACTTTGATCGGCTTATTGAATATACCAGTGCACTTAAAAAGGAATTTGGATCTACTCATCAAATTCATCTTTATACTGCAATGGCTCCGAATGAAAAAACAATACATTCTATTAAAAACTTGGTTGATGAAATACGATTTCATCCTCCATCAGATCAATGGAGCCATCTTGAAGACACTGCATTTCACCAAAGTATTCTAATTGCTAAAAAAGCAGGACTGGATGTAGGCATTGAAGTTCCCTCACTACCTAACCTGAATGATCTTGAGCATTATCTACCGAATATTGATTTTCTAAATATCAATGAACTAGAATGGGGTGACTATAATGCAGATGAAATGAGAAACAGGGGATATCTCCTCAGGGGTGATGTATCAAATGCCGTTCAGGGCGGTTGGGAAAATGCCAGTCATATTGTATCTCTTCCAAAGGTTCACTGGTGTTCATCTGACTTTAAAGACAGAGTTCAGCTTCGAATGCGACTACGACGTATCGCTGTAAATACTGCTCGAGAATTTGATGAAATAACAGATGACGGGACGATAATTTACGGAGTCTGGGAATGTGACGGTAAAAATGAAACCATTCCAGGAGATTCTGATGAATCCTTGTTCGAACGATTTGATGACCGGATTGAAACCGGATGGTGGATTCTTGATGAGATCTCTGATTTTATCTCCGGGCCAGCTTACTTTATCGAACGATATCCTGATGGTGGAATCATACTTGAGGTGACCCCACTATGATACGGGGATTAATAGAACATGTTTACGAATATCTGATATCAAAACAAGTTACGCATATTCCACAACATATTGCGATTATTCAGGATGGAAATCGCCGGTACGCAAAAAAGAAAGGTCTTGCCACTGCCTCAGGACATCGCGCAGGGGCTGATCGGACCGAAGAAGTATTAGAGTGGGCACAGGAACTAGGCATCAGACATATAACACTCTACACATTTTCAACTGAAAATTTTAGCCGATCAGATGAGGAAGTCCAGAACCTCTTTACATTATTTAAAGAAAAACTCAGTCGCATCAGTATTGATGAACGTGTTCATAAATATGGAATTCGTATCCAGATGATCGGTGATCGGGATATGCTTCCTGAAGATCTACGAGGTGCAGTGGAACAGGCCGAAGCAGCAACTGCCCATTACGATAATTTTTATCTCAATATGGCTTTGGCTTATGGAGGGAGAAATGAAATGCTTCGGGCAACTTCAAAAATTCTCAACGATATCAAGAATAACAAAATAAAAAAGGAAGATATCACCCCGGATCTTTTTGAAGAAAACCTGTATGGAAAAAATGTCACTCTTCCGCCTGTTGATCTGATCATAAGGACGGGTAATGAATGCCGGACATCAAATTTCTTACCCTGGCTTGCAAACGGACATGAATCAGCGGTCTATTTCTGTGCACCTTATTGGCCGATGTTTCGAAAACTGGATATGCTTCGTGCCATTAGAGTTTATTCTGAACGTCAGGACATGAAAAAGAAACGAAATTGTAGGACTTAAGCTCCAAATCTTCTGTTTCTCGCCTGAAAATCTCTAAAGGCACGTAAAAGATCTATTTTCCGAATTTTTTCCCAGTTTAAATCAAGGAAAAATAATTCTGAATATACTGATTGCCATATAAGAAAATCAACAAGATGCGCTCCCCCTGTCTTAATCACACAATCAGGTGTATGAGAAAAGGTAAGATATTTTTCCAAAACTTCATTCGTAACATGTTCAGGAAGAATATTGTCCGAAGCCATTGCTTGTATTGCATCTGCTATTTCTTCCCGCCCGGATTTTCCGATTGCAATTATTACTGGAACACCATTTCCAAATACTTCCGAATGATCTCCATAATGAAGATGAACGGTAGCAATTGTTGAAAGGTTCCTAATTTCTGACATATATGGAGGATTTTTTTCAGGTGAACCTGTATTAATGTGAATAATTATCTCTTTGATTCCGGGGCATTCCTGATTCTTCTTCTGAATATTATCAGATATCTCAAGACACCATTCGATAACCCGTCTCATCTTACTAGGATTATTCTCCATTTCTATTCCGGATATCATGAAACATATAACCTGAGGAATACTATCAATATCGCGAAGAAGGTGCCATTCATATATCTGGTAAATCATAGTATCCTCAAGAGTAACGCAGGAGTCTTTGTGAATGTACAGTAAAAATATCCTGAAAAGTGCATATCTCTTTCTGAAGATATACGTTACCCTTACCAAGGATACCCAGTTTCAGAATAACTGACCTTATAACTTCTTTATGATAAGTATAAAAGGATTCGATATAGGAGAAAGTTATAGGCAGTTGTTCTCAGACTAATATCATTGGGTTAATATGATAGCAAATCAATTTTTTAAACACGTATGTACAAATACCTGACTGGCATTGATGTGATAGATCAGAAAGGGGGTGTAAATCCCGGTACTAATATGTTAGTACTAGCTCCGGCTTTTAGCGATGGGGAACTGGTTGCATCATTTCTTGCTAAACCCAGGATTAAAGAGTACATGATTGTGCTGGCTACAGAAAACCAGTCACAGGAACTTCTGGATTTTTTTAGTGGAAATGGATTTGATACGAATTATATCGGAATTATTGATGCAATATCCAGAACATCATTTACCTCAATTGAAGATACCCAGAAGATAAAATATGTCGGTAGCCCGAGTGATCTTACTGGAATGGATATAAAATTCTCACAATTAACTGAAGAAATTATGAAAGGGGATTTTACGGATGATCCTGATCAATTATTTCCAACCCCAATACGATATTGTATTTTCTCGTTAACCTCAATGCTCATGTTTCGGAAAATTGATATCATTTATCAGTTTTTACATGTTGTTACATCCAAGCTTCGAAAAATGGGCTCTATTGGCGTCTTTCTTTTAAATAGTGAATCATTTGATCAAAAAACAATGGCTATTGTCAAACAACTTATGAATATCGTTGTCGAAATACAAATTACGGATGAAGGTAAGAGGATGAGACTACAAGGATCGATGGGTCTGTCTATGAACTGGAGACAATTCTCTTTTGATAACGGAACATTGGAATTTTCTTCCTGATTTTTCATGTTAATCTTCGTAGGGCTGGGTCTTTATGACCTGGATGATATTTCGATTAAAGGATTGCGGGCAATAGAGCAGGCAGACACGATTTTTCTTGAATCATATACTTCAATTTTAATGGGTGCAAATCCGGATCTTATGCGCGAATTATACAAAAAACCAATAACTATCCTCAAACGTCAGGATGTAGAACAATACCCTGAACCAATCCTTACCGCAGCAAAAAGCGGTAATGCTGTCTTTCTTACGGGAGGAGATCCTATGGTCTCAACAACCCATGCTGACCTTCGGATAAGAGCAAAAGAGCAGGATATTCAAACAAAAATTATCCATGGTTCATCTATTGTAAGTGCTGTTTGTGGATTGTCAGGTCTGCAGAATTACCGGTTTGGGAAATCCTGTTCCATTCCTTATCCTGCAAAAAATTGGTTTCCAAAAACTCCTCTTGATACAATTCTTTCAAACATCCAACAAAACCTTCACACGACTGTATATCTAGATATTCAAGAAAACCGATTTATGACCGTACATGAAGGAATTGATCTACTTGAAAAACTGATGGAGGGATCATCAGACACAATTCCTCTCTATGTTGGAATAGCACGGGCAGGTTCAGATAATCCAATCGTTGCAGCAGGATCATCAACCCAACTAAAACACATAGATTTTGGCCCACCTCTTCATATTCTGGTTATACCAGGAACACTTCATGAGATTGAAGAAGAATATCTGAAAATTTTTGCCGGATATGAACCTTGAGACTTATTCAGATATTCTGAAATCATTAGTTCATCAGATATCCATATGTTGTGTGAAAAACACTCCATATTATCATTTAACAACTGAAATAATCCAGATGATAGAATCATATCTTGATGATTCTGTTTTTTTTTATAAGAATAAAGACATCGTAAATTATTATGCTTCTTTAGCATACGCTCATGGCTGGATATGTGCCGGATCTTATCTGGGTCTTTATTCTATTCCATTTTTTCCAATTTCATGGCGGAATATAGAATTTCCCAAAGAATATGATAAAACACACTTAAATGAAAAAACTGAACGATATATTTCAATGCTTTCGTGTGCTATTCCATCAGTATCCAATTGTCTGATGATAGGATCACCACTTTCGAAAGCATCAGATCATTGCCTTTACATAGCAAAATTGAATCTAGAAAAAGGTGAATTTTTATACAAACAGGATTCTAATATCCCAGCCTTAGGTTATCTATGCTACGGATACGGATGGCTGGATACTGCTGTCAGATCTGGCCTGTTACATGTGATACAACGACCAGACCTTTTTACAACAGAATGTTAATGGCGTCTTGAATTAAGTTCGTCCCAGACCGCCTGAACATGTATATCTGCACGTTTTAATGCAAGCATCAAATGAAAAATAACATCTGCAGCTTCCTCAGTAATTCTTGACTTTTCACCATTCTTGACAGCTATAATAAACTCAGAACATTCTTCTCCGACTTTTTCCAGAGATTTATCAATTCCTTTTCGATGAGTTAGAATTCTGGTCGTGTATGAATCCTCTGATGGATTGATTGCTCTGTCTTCAATGACTTCCCAGATTTCGTCCAGGATTTCTGCTTTTTTCAAACTGTTCCCTCTTCTGGAAATACTTCACCAATTTCATACCCGTAGAACCGGCGAATGAGAAGACGGGCCTTTTCTATGGTGCATCCCCCTTTTCCAATTGCGATCCCTACATCATTTTTATCAGAAACCACGATGTTCATCTTTTTAGATTGATCATCGCATGAGAATCGAAGAATCTGAGCGGGTTTAAATATATTTGCAAGAAATTCCTGGAGTTCTTCGGCAAATTCAACCATCTCAACTTTTCGACCAGTAACTCCCTGAAGACGACGGATATTATCACCTTTTTTTCCGATGGCATATCCCATGTCCCCGGCTTTTATGACATAAATAATTCTATCAAATTTGTCATCAATTAAACAATCAAGAGCGGTAGATTTGGTAAGGATCCTGAGTTCTTCAATATATCTTCGTTCTTTAAATCCAAGATTTCGTTCCATAGATGATTCAAACTCCATATTCGCAATGTATTGATATCCGAGGGTAATCCAGCATAGAGGTGAGTATTACGAGAGAAAACTAATCTGCTTAAGAATTTATTGTGATAAAATCTGTGTGCCATCTCTTTGTTAGAAAACCGTGGAAATATTACCGGTTTAATCAATTAAAGGTTATGGTAATAAAAATATTGATTATCAGGAAAACTTTCCGGATTAACAGAGAATATACCTGGAACGCGTAAATGATGATCAAGAGAGATTAACAGGTGACAAGCATCCGCTGTGAGTCACCAGCAAGAGAAGGAAATTTTATTGCGCTACTCATGGGAAGACGAGCAACAGGTGCATAGGTAGAACGTTTGCATAATAATGATTTCAATGAATCGAGCGACACAGTATATCTGTTTCCATCAATCAATTCAATATTCATTGCTTTGCCTGAATATGACAAATATGCAAGACCAACTGTAGAACTTACATATTGTTTCCAGTTCATTCGTAACTGAAATGTTCTTGCAGAAATTTTTCCTCTGATGGCCCGTTTCAAATCATCCATTCCAATGCCAAACCTTTTTCCGTCAAGGACAAGTTCAATGATCTCAGTAGGGAATCCTTCTTCATCAATTGTTATCGTTTTCGCTTTTTGCATATAGCCTGCTTTTTCCAGCATTATTGTCACCCTGTTAATACTAGAACGTCTACAGTACCCTATTTAAATCTTTAAAAAGCAGGGTGAAAGTGAAAATAAATTTATACATATAATATAATAAAATTCAAATTGAAGATTTAAATTAAAAAAAATGAGAATTTGTTCTTGAAAAAAAAATAGATTACTTTCGCAAAACCTATATTTTTTTGTGAGAATTAAGATCTGGATGGAATTTAGGAAGGTATGATCTAGCTAATTTTTCCAGTTCTTCTATCTCTAACGGAGAGGGTATAACAAATTCTGAATTTGTTAATATTGCATCTGCCAATAATTCATAACTGTGGGTGAGAGATGATTCAGGAGCATATTCAACAACTGTCTGATTATGTAATTCTGCATGTTGAACAATCTCACTTCGTGGAATATATGCTATGATTCGTGAACCGACTGCTGTCGCAAATGCTGATACAAGGTTTTCTTCATCTGGGAGATTTCTACTATTACAGATTACTCCTCCTAGTCTACAAACCTGTCTGACATTCTGAGAAATTCTGACAATCGCTTTACAAATATTATTCGCTGCATACAATGACATAAGCTCGCCGGATGTTACCAAATAAATCTCCTGAGCATATCCCTTTCTCATTGGCATCGCAAATCCGCCACACACGACATCTCCAAGTACGTCATACACTATGACATCTTCGTCAAATGCAGACAATCGCTCAAGAAGTTGAAATGTTGCAATAATACCTCTGCCTGCGCAGCCAACTCCAGGTTCCGGACCACCTGCTTCTACACATCTGACTCCTTTGTATCCGGTAAAAACAACATCTTCAAGAGTAAGGTTTTCTTCGCCTCTCTCCCGGATTAAATCCAGTACTGTTGGTATTAAGGTTCCTGCCATCAGCATCCGGGTGCTATCACGTTTCGGATCACATCCAATCTGCATTACAGAAAGATCCTTGTTAACAAGGGCTGCAGAAAGATTTGCTGATGTAGTTGATTTCCCGATACCTCCCTTACCATAGAGGGCGATCTGTTTCATCCCTATTCAATACTGACGCTAATTATATCAGGGATGCGGTTTGTGAATGGTTAGGTAGAGACAAAGAAATCCTTCCATTAATAATCTGCCATGAAAGCATGAGACGGACAAGATCCGTGCCGGTTATGTGTTCCTGGTTTCGGAAAATATTGATAGGAGATACTCCGGTTTGGTATTCTATCTGCCGTTCAATTTTATGAATGGTGTCAGGCATTAGTTCCCCATCGACAACAAGTGCTCTCATCTTCCGATTATCCGGGTTTTGTGATATGCATGATAATGAAAAATTATGTGAAGATTTTTTAAATAAATCGCAAAGATCGATATTAAGTTCAATATCTTCAAAACAATACTCCTGTGCAGGCATCGAAAGAATTACCTGGTATACATTCCTCTTCTCCCCTTCTTCTTTTCCATAAGCGGAGTATTTTATCTGAATAACCGCATCAGCAATCAATCGTTGTGGTTCGACATATTGATGATAATCAGGTTCTCTTTTTTTTATCTCTGATTCAACATCGGTCCGATTGTAATTTCGTTTTCCCATATCACGCCGGATCTTCCAGTCATATTTAACATCCTTATCTGGATCCACAAATATCGTGTAATCATAGAGCGCACGAAGTTCATCAGTTGCATATGGATGGAGTCCCTCGACTATGACAAATTTTGTAGGCTCAAATTGCACATTCCGAGCAAAAGTTCCGTGTTCATGAGAGTAAACTGGTTTTAAAATTGATTTTCCTGCTTTAATATCCCTGAGATTCTGAGTTAGTAATGTCAGATTATTTGCAGAATGAAGAAGTGGGGTAATACCCATTTTTGCACGGTCATTACGATCATACAGATGATAATCATCCACCGTTATAGAAGAAACAAGTTCATCTCCAAATATATCGGATATTGCTCGGGTAAATGTGGTCTTACCTGAACCTGAATCGCCAGCCACTCCGATAAGGTATACTATTGGAGACTGTCGAATAACTTCCCTGAAATTTTCCGGATGAGTCATATCTATATGCATTTTCTTTGTAAACCGAGATCTGTCACAGTCTCAAGATATGAGGGGATCAGATGTGTGCTTTTCTGCAATTGCTTCTGCAAGGGCAAGAAGGTCTGCTCTGGATTTTTCATCAGGTGCTCCCTGGATGTAAACCGGGCTTAACAATTCGGCTTTAATATGGGGAATCATTGATTTTAGTGTTTCAACAGTTTTTCCACCCCATCCAAATGACCCAATTATTGAGGCAAACCTGGTTTTTGGTTTTACAAGATTTGCCAGATATGCAGCAGTTACCATTTCCGGGTGGGGCCCAAATAAAACGGTAGGAGTTGCAAACACAACCGTAGCAGCATCAACCAATTCAAGCGCTAACAGACCTGAATCTCCTCCGGTCAGATTAAAAGGTCTGACACCAATTCTCCGTTCCATAAGAAAATCGGTAAACATCCGAACCATTCTTTCGGTGCTGCCATGCATAGAGACATAAGGAATGAGAACGGTATTCCGGACTGAATCGCTCGTCCAATCTACATATTTTTCTAAAATCCACTGAGGATTATTTAGAAGAGGACCGTGGCTTGGAGCAATGATTGCAATGTCCATCTCTTGAATTTTTGCCAGGTATTGTTTGATGCTGTTCCGAAATGGCATCATAATCTCTGCATAATACCGTTTTGCCAGAATTTCTGTCCGGCATGGATCATCCATATATAGAGAAGAGGTTGCAAGATGTGAACCAAATAGATCACAGGAAAATAAGATTTTCTCTTCAGGACAATAGGTAACCATCGTTTCTGGCCAATGAACCCATGGATATTCAATAAATTGAAGAGAAATTCCTCCAAGATTAAGACTGTCTCCGGTTTTTACAATCTCAATACGAGAGGGAGGAACATCCAGTAAAGAGGATAAAAGGTCTTTGCATTTCTCTGTACAATATACCTTTGCACCAGGGAATAATTCAAGAATTACCGGCAAACTTCCTGAGTGATCCTGCTCTGCATGATTGATAATGATTGCATCAATCCGATCACATCCCGCCTTCACAAGATTTGTGATAAATTCTTCCTCATGGACAGGATCTACAGTATCAATTAAAGCTGTCTTTTCTTTCCCTCTGATCAGAAAAGAATTATATGAAGTGCCTTCTGGAAGTGGAATAAGATTATCAAAAATCCTTCTATCCCAGTCGATAGTTCCAACAGATAATATCTTATCAGTAATTTTTCTCACGACCATTTCAATCCCTCAAATATTCTGTTGAATATTATGGACAGGAAAGAACATAAAGAGCCCGTTTCTTTTTTTTTGATGATGAAAAAGAGATAGAGGGAAAGAATCTATATGAGTAAAAGGATTGAAAAAATCACCAGAATCCCATCTTTTTCTCTTTCCATTCAGCACATTTCCATGCAGGCTCAACTTTTGATCGCATATGTATGATTTTATATTTACCGTCGCTATCTGATCCAACATAAACCGGAACTGGGGGATTTTTCCAACACTCAAGCCGCAATATCTCTTTGCTTTTACCAAGGATTGGAACACAGAACTGACAATTTTGACAAAAATGCGGATCTGACATACTCATCAGATTCTGAAAGATGTCACATTTATAGATATACATTTGACTTATCTGACACTCAAATCGAAACATATATCGCAAACCCTGAGTCACAGGTTTTTATGAATCCGGGAATCTTCGACAAATTTTTTAAGCCACTTCCGAAACCTTACATTGTCGAAAGTCCTCCGCCACCCCTTATTGTGAGGGGGCCCGGAATGGAACACCGGGAATACGACGAAAAACCCTATTTTATCGTGGCATCAGTAGAGATGGGGAACACCACGACAAAATGTATTCTGACAGGTGTTAATCTTGAGACCGGGATGTGCTATGTAATTAATAAAACAGTCAGTATGAGCCGGGATGTGCGGCGTCCCCTACCTGGAGAAGAAGTATTTGGCAGGACATTGGATGGGACCGAGCTGACACGTGAATCAGTTACTGAACTGGTGCGTGACACACTAATTAAGTGTCATAAAGATGCCAAACTGGATATAAAAAAGGATCTTGATTTTGTTGTCCGGAGTACCGGAGTTGTGGCAGCCATGGACTCGCCTGATCAAGTAGGGGATTTTATTATTGCTCTTGCAAATGGCTGTCTTGAAGCAGGGGTTCCTCCAAAAAAGATGACACCCCCGATGTCTAAAATGAACCAGGCACAAAAACTCCAGCCCTTCTCATTTGCAGATCGTGTTAATTTTACAGGGGCAGTTGCAGGCGTTGTTCCTCCCCAGGGAACTACCGGAGTTGAGATGGTAGCAAATGAGATGGAAGGTGAACTTGCTATGGCAGGGATTAAAGAAGGCGCAAAATGGACCCCTGTTGATTTTAGAAATCCCTGTATTTCCATCGATTTTGGAACAACTCTTGATGGTCGCATAACCTCTCCGGTGGATCTAAAATCAACAAATCCCTTTTCTAAAACAATTGGTAACTTTTGTGGGCTGGCAGGGGCTATCCCGGATGCTATTGTAAAAGGGACTGGTCTTGTTAATGAGAAAAACGGAACCGCGCTTGATATTTTTGGTGAAAAAAGCAGACTTTCCGGATCTATTGGATCAAAAAAGATATCAGATACCGTCAGTTCATATGTTTCCCGCTGTCATGAACTCATATCTGTAGAAATTGTTCCAAAAGATAGAACCAGATATGGGATGGTACCAGTCTACGCTGAAGTGGCCATACAATCAGGAGTGGCTTTGATTGGTGTTGATGCAGGAGTAAATGGTTCCAACCTCCATGCACTTGGTGAGATCGGTAAGGAGATAGTAACAAAACACTCAATGCCAATTCTAAACGAGGTTATTGACCGAGTTTGTGCAGATATGGCATTACGCATGATTGATGTTGTTGACCAGCAGAATTTGATATATCCGGATACCTCAATAGGATTTACAGGACGGGCAGCAATTTCCGGGAAAAAACCAGAATATATTCTCCAGGGAATAATGGACAGGAAACTATTTCAAAAACCTGTTGATCATGTTGTCTTTGTTGATGATGGGCTTGCCAGAGGAGCAGCCCTAATGGGCAGATGTATGAATTCCTTAGGAAAGCCTGACAAGCCTATTGGTGGCGTCAGAGGGGGGAAATGTATTATGTCCAGGCGGATTGCAATAGGAAAATAAACTCTTTTTCCGATTCAAAAGGAAATGCTCATCCATGTATAATGGCAAACGATTGAAGCATGGAAGATGAGCAGTTATATGACCTTGTTTTTCCTCCTGGGACCCCCCGGACCATCATTCGTGAAATAATAAATAAATTTGACGTTGAACTTGTAGATAGAGGAGAGCCCATATCATTTGCGAACATGGAAGGTGATGTGCGAAATCTCATTGCTGCTCGGGGAAAAAAAGAAACGATGATTGAAGTTGAAAAATTTTTCAGAGCTCAGTTACAGGAATTTATTGGCGATTCTTCATAATGAAAACCATGGTTGCACCGAGAACCAGTGATAGAAGAACACAAAAGCCAGATATAGGACTTTTCTGAGTCTCAACAGGTGAAGGAGTTGTTATATTTGTTTCCGGAATAGTGGTTAATGTCGGAACAAGAGTATTATTCTCTTCTACCGTTTCGGAACCAGATTGGATTATTGTCGGGACAGGTGTATTACCAGTCTCCATTTTTTCTTCAGTCAAATCAAACATTACGGTCTCTACATATCCTTTCCCTATTACCTCAGTCCGTACCATATATGAATCAGGCATCCATTCTGCAGAATTGAATGATAAACTCCAGGAATAGGTGCCATTTGTTGATACTACAGGAACAACTCCTGAACCGCCACCAGTCATTGATGATTCATATTTACCTTTAGGACCAAAAGATGCAGGCCAGATTTCAATGAGAACTTTATTGTCAGTATTGTAATTTGTATTTCCACCGATGATAATCTCATCTCCTACGGAATAAACCGGCAGGACAGAAATATCTGCATAAATCGGAGATATAATACAGAATAAAAGACACACAATTCCAATAGCTGAATACCAGTTCATGATACTATTTAGATGCTAAAAAAGAATAAATCAAGTACATAAAACATGTCTGAAATTTTAAAAATCGAAACACTATCAAAAGGAAAATATGTTGTCGCGCTTGAACACGCACCATATGAGACACCTTGTTATATTACTTCGTGGTTAGCCAGTCAATCCATCCCGGTAAAAGAGATAAAGGTCTGGGAAAGAGAACCATTTCCGGACCATAATGAAGTCCTTCTTCTCATTATTATGGGCGGACCGATGAACATATATGAACATGATATATTTCCATGGCTTATTTCAGAAAAAAAGTATATCAAAGAGATTATTGATCTTTCAATACCTGTCTTGGGGATATGTCTTGGTGCTCAACTTATTGCAGACGTATTAGGTGGCGTAGTAACCAGACTCCCAGTACCTGAATTTGGATGGACTCATATTTGTCGAAATAATGAACACAAGATTCATTCAGAAATAGATCACCTGTTTCCGAATACTCTTGAAATATTTCAATGGCATCAGGATACCTTTTCAATACCAGAAAAAGCAGTCCATCTCTATTCTTCGCAAACTTGTACAAATCAGGCATTTATATATGCAGATTTTGTTATTGGACTACAATTTCATCCGGAATTATATGAGAACGATATTTTAAATTTTCTAATGTTGGTAGAAAAAGATACAGGAATAACAGAAGATGAATATCCAAAAATGGACATTCTTGATAGAATATTTTTATATCAACAAGGTATTGAATTTTTAGAAAAACTCCTGATTTTTCTTTTATCATCTTCAAAAATCTCTCTTTTGTAACATTTTAAAAATTAATAATTATTTCACTATTTTATGGTTTCATCGAACCATTCAAATCATTAGAAGAATGAATATTGGTATGCTTGAATTGTTGCTGGAACCGAGGTGGTCACCATATCTGGCTGGTGCAGGTATCGGATTGCTTCTCTGGTGTTCCTTTTTATTTTCAAATAAACCATTGGGATGTAGTACCGCTTTTTCACGGACATCCGGAATGATTGAAAGTGCATTTAATCCGGAAAAAGTAAAAAATTTGGAATATTATACTATTTTTCCTCCCGTAATTGAATGGCAATGGATGATGGTTGTAGGCATCATTATTGGTTCTTTCTTATCATCATACATATCAGGAACATTTCAGATTATATTTATTCCACACACTTTTTACACATTTTTTGGAGATAATCTCCTTTTCCGATTTCTGACTGCTCTCATAGGTGGCATTTTAATGGGGCTTGGAGCAAGATGGGCATGGGGATGTACCAGCGGACATGGGATTTCCGGTCTAGCTCAATTATCTCTTGCTAGCATGGTTTCAGTTATTGGATTTTTTATTGCAGGAATTGTGACAGCAATACTGCTATATTCTCTATAAGGTGACAGGATGTTCGAACAATACCATACAAATAGCCTACTTCAAAAATTTTTCGGATTATTCATCGGTATCGGGTTTGGGTTTTGTCTTCAGAAAGGAGGAGTAACGAGTTATGACATTATAATCGGACAACTTCTCCTTACCGATTTTACGGTAGTAAAAGTTATGATCTCTGCAGTTGTCGTTGGGATGATTGGAATACATCTGATGAAAACTCTAGGCTGGATTGAATTTCACACCTTTCCTGGTTCAATAGGTTCAAATGTTATTGGGGGACTATTATTTGGAATTGGATTTGCTCTTCTTGGATATTGTCCGGGAACTGTTGCAGGTGCAATAGGACAGGGACAGATGGATGCTCTTATAGGAGGAGCGGTTGGAATACTAATAGGTACTGGAATTTTTGCACATTTTTATCCCATAATAAATTCTAAAGTATTAACTATTGGAACGTTTCCTGTAGAAACTATTCCTGAACTGATTCAAATTCCTCGATGGATCGTAGTAATAATTATGATTCTTCTCATGATAGCAGTTTTACAGTATCTTCCGGTATTCGGATTATAAAGAATGAAGCAATCAATAATTTTTTAGAGCACATATATGACCGTTACCCCCCCTGAAAAAAGACAAATACGACCTTGTTCAGCCTGTGCTTTCTTTGTATTTACTTCAGATACTGGTGAAGGGAGATGTAATCTTGGGAAAGATGAAAAACCCGGATCTGATGAAAGGAGATGGGAATTATCAGAAATTTCCGACTTTATTCATTGGCCATGTATGTATAACCTGACCCCTGAGGAGATTGAAGTCTCTGTAGATTCCTGGGTAAAAAGTCTGGTTAATGAATCGCTCAGATTCAGAACCTCAGTTCAGACCCGGCGATCCATTTCAACGAATCGAAGAAAGGGAAATCGAAAATACTAAATTTATTCATCTTACTATTTTCCATGGCAGAGAAGAGAGTATATGGTGAATTAATATAACTCTTACGTTTAAGAATTTCCATAAAGGAAATTGCATAATTTAAATGAACATCCCTAAATTTTTTAGAAATATTCACAAAAAAATTTAAAAATAATTTTTTAAAGGATGTTAAAAATGATAGGAAAAATTAGTCGTATTCACGCCAGGTATGATTACACTTACTATTCGTACATCTAAAAAACCGGACCTCACTTTCATCAGCTGAACGAAGCTGCCGCAGCCACCAGAACGCTTCTCCATTCCCACAATTCGGGCACTTTACAGCGATGGTTGGAAGTGTGCGGAGTGATTCGGTGTCTTCTACAATGACGATTTCTTTTTCTTTTCTCTTATCGGTGATCTTCATTTTAGTCTCGCCATGACCCTCTTTTTCCCAGCCACAAGAGGTGCAGACAAATGAGCCACCTTGATTTTTTAGTAATTTTCCGCACTTCTCACAAAACATACTCATAAAGTCTGACAAAGATACATTTAAAATATACAGCAGTACTTCCTTACTCGTGTGAATAACCTCTTCCATAGAGAATAATTATCACATTCTCATTCAGACAATATGAGGATGTTTGAATTCCTAATTCCTGTTTCTTGTCTATTTTTCTTACTCGCTCTTTTTCCGGGTATACATCGGGAGTATGCAGGGATCTTAGCATGGACAACGATAATCATCGTCTTTATCGGAGGTCTTCCATCCTGGATAGAAGAAAGCAATATCTTGTATCCGGTCATGGCAGTTCTCTCAATACCATTCTTACTCATTACGATTCGGCTTCTTCTCAGGAAAAATATTGCTGTATTAAGTCTTACTCGTGCTGCCGGGGTGGCATTTATTATTTATGCGCCGTTTGCGTTCATTGAAGAGGTAGGAAACGCTCTCATATCTCTTGTCGTTTCTCATACCAGGTATGTGTTGGATCTTATCGGATACCAGGTGGACATTGTATTATGGAATACATTTCAAAGTGGGATATTCAGAGTTGAAATTATTCTCGCATGTACTGGAATACAGGCGATCGCAATTATGCTGGGTGTAGCATCTGCTGTTCCTACTACGATAAAACAGAAGGTGTTAGCCTTTCTTCTTATCGCTCCCGTCATTTACATACTTAATCTATTTCGAAATGCTGGAGTTATAATGGCATATTCAAGCCAGTTTTTTTCTTTCCTTCCCGATATTTCAGGAAATCCAGAGATTGGATATGCAAGTTTTTTCTGGGCACATAATATTCTTGCAGAAGGTGTGGCTCTCATATTCTTAATTGCTTTAGCTTACAGTCTTTTCAGACTTATTCCAACTCTTGGAGATTTTGCAGGTAATCTTGTAGGAACATATGAAAAAGAGATTAAGAGTATCGTTTATAAAGATAGGTAATTCTCTGAATTGCAGACATATTCGTGCAGACTGCAATAATCAACACTGACACCCAGATAAATCCGGTAAACCCGCCAAGGACGAGGACAAGAACTGTTTCAGGTCTTCCAAAAAAGCCGATACCTTCGAGGGGATCGTCAATTTTCCCTTCCTTTCTTTCAGTAAATCCTATCTCAGCATAAGTTACCGGTTTGATAAACGTGTTCATCATTGAACCAATAATTGCAATTGCTACAATTCCAAAATCCCATATATGGGGGACATTTGCTATCCCTGATATGATCGGAATTCCGGAAAGACCAACGCCAAGGAGAACTATCGTGTCTACATACTTGTCTGCTATCCAGTCAAAAACAGCACCAAACGGAGTCTCACGTCCGGTCATTCTCGCAACTGAGCCATCAACAAGATCAAGAATCGCCGAGCAGAAAAGTAAAAGGCTTCCAATAAAAAATGAGTGAAAAAAATACGATATTGAGCAGAGACAACCTGCAACTATAGATAAAATTGTAATGGTATTTGGGGTAAAACCAGCCTTTTTACATATTTCTGCTATCGGTTCAAGATGCTTAATAAACCTATACCGAAATGCAGTTATATTCATTCTTCACGTACCGTTGAGAGCCATGAGTGATATTTCTACCGATAGAAATCGTATCCCTGAATACTGGGTAATGAACTTTCTTCTGGTCAGAACTGAAGATTATCTGGTATCTCACATTATCTATTAGTCTTGTTCCATCCAATAGTACCGCTACATATGTCCGACCAGCACACCCGCCCTCATGTCATGCTCGTATCAGAAGTCACCATTGATGGTAAACTTACCGTTACCAGGGGCGCTTCATCCAAACTTCTTATGCAGTTCATGTCTCACGAAGCTGAAGTTCTTCTTCACCAGATACGAGCTGATTCTGATGCTATTATGGTCGGTGCAAACACTATCAGAATCGATAATTCATTTCTGACCGTTCGTCATGTTCCAGGAAAAAGTCCTATCCGGGTTATCCCAACATCAAAAGGAGATATTTCTCCTGATGCGAATGTTCTATCGCCCGACGCCCCTACAATTATTGCGGTTTCAAAATCAGCATCCCATGAAACATGTAATGAACTTGCGCAAAAAGGTGCAATAATAGAAGTTTGTGGAGAAAAATCAGTAGATTTACCTTATTTAATGAAGATTCTTTATAATAAACACGGAGTGCATAATCTCATGATTGAAGGGGGATCCACCCTGAACGGACAGATGTTTCAGAATGATCTAATCGATGAACTGACTCTAATCCATCTTCCCTTCATAGCCGGTGGAGAAGACACCCCTTCATTGGTTACAGGTCTGTATCCTCGTGATGTTGCGGATCTTTTAAAATTGGATCTTATTACCCAATATATGGCAGGAGATAATCTCATAACAAAATGGCGGGTTATCAGATCCTAATCAGGAGATCATATCATACTGATCGGATCCGATTTCATTAACTCACGCAGGATAGTGGTTGCATATTGTCCAGGAGGAAGAGAAAATCTGACAATAGTATCCTCTTCTATATGACTTATTGACAGATCTGTTTTCATCAGAATCGGACGAAATGATCCAGCAAAAGTTGTGTCAAGAGTTTTTGTAATAGTTCCAAACATATCCGAAGTTATTCCCTGTTGCTCCAGAATATGTGAGATATTTTTATCATCATCTCCAGGTCCAGGAACAAAGGTTCCTCCTGGTAGAAGAAGTGCCAATCCGCATTTCCCTCGTTTTGTCTGAACTGTGGCTGCACGAACAGTTGCAGATGTTGTCTGATCTGTTCTGCCATCCGGCCAGATCAACCGATCACCAACATCAGGTTCATACAAAGACCGTCCTTCTTCTATACGTAAACTTAAGGTAACATTAAAGATCCAGGACTGCACAGCGCTCACATACATCGATCGAAGTGTCCGGGGTAGTGAACGAATAGCACCAAGGTAGTCATGTGGACTGCTAACCAGGTAATGGAGAACAGATCGTTCCAAAGACAGACGGTTTGGTAGAAGATGAAGACACTGAGCTGGATCTTCTGTATCAAGATAGCAGGCCCTTCCTTCCTGCTCCCGCTCTTCCATACGAATTCCGGGTTTTCCAATCATCACCCTGATTGCTTCCTGATAATTTCCTTTTAAAATCTCTAATCCGATGTGATGGGTTACCGGACGTATCACACCAAACCGTTGGTACCCAACATAATTTGGAACACCCTCAGCGATGGTCTGAATGAATGATTCAGGAGATACTACTAATGATGAATCTGAAAGCCCTCGAATTCGAATTTTAAATTCATTTCCCTCCAGATTTCCAAGTCCAATAGGATGTTGAGATGTTCCAACCGGAGTAAGAGACATATCAGGAATTGAAAGACGGGAAATATCATTTTCTGAACAATTATATAAAGAAATATACTGAGTCGTTATAGCTCGTTTATCTTTAGTTCCGGCAAAACTAATTCGTTGCTGACTTATTCCAAGACCTGAAGCAATTGCTTTTATTGCCCGGTGTTGGTCCCAGTTTTTCTTTTTTAATACGCAGATGAGATAAGGGCCGGTACTCATTGTATGATTGGCAATCTCAGAGACTTCAAAGTCATCTGGTGTATTCCGGAGAGTTCCTCCGGTTCCGGCAAAATCAGTCCGATACCATGAAAGCCCAAGTTCCTGATCAATCTCCCAGGGACTTCGAATCATAATAATGAAAGTGAACCGGTAATTTTATCAAGATCTTCACATTTCGCCGGACCTAGTCCCAGAGCAGTGATCGTACCCGGAGGAATTTCAGTCATTCCAGCATCCTGAATTAGGGCCGCAGCAATTCCTGCTGACTCTGCCAGAGTTTTTAATTCAAACAAGGTCTTCTGATCCGATACTTTTAGGACAACTTTTTTCTGCCCTTCATTCATCCATGCTTTTTTCATTGTCAATGAGCTTTTTTCATAAGCGACGATGGCAGCATGTCCTGCCTGTGCACATTTTTTTCCACAACTCATCTTTACATCATTGCGGATTATGATACATTGCTTATACTTAAATTCAGGTTCTGGTACCATCTTCCTCTAGCAATAGGATTCCCAAGCACAAAGGTATGCCCTCCGGTGAGTTCATAGGCAGTCATGAAGAGTATATACCAGACTATGAACCGGAAATATGATGTTATTGTTGTGGGAGGAGGGCCAACAGGATCTACAGCGGCTCGAATTTGCGCTAAATCCGGTCTATCCACCTTACTTGTCGAAGAACAGGCTCACATTGGATACCCGGTTCAGTGTGCTGGTTTATTATCTAATAGTGCTTTTACAGAGTGTGAAGTATCAGATTCCTCTGTCCTCAATATAGTCTCCGGCGCAGATGTTCTGGCTGGGAAAGCCATGTGTTCATTTGATGCAGGAAGAGATATGGCGTACGTCGTGGACCGGGGGGCTTTGGATCATGAAATGATTACAGCTTCAGCAGATGCTGGTGCAGACATCAGGCTCAAAACAATTGCATCAGCTGTTTCGCGCACATCAAGATCTCTTTATCTAAAAGGTTTGTATGGAAAAGAACAAATAGAATATTCAATGCTAATTGCAGCTGACGGACCCAGAAGTTCAATAAGCAGAATGATTGGTATACCACGGGCTCCAGTATACCTTTCCGGACTACAATGTGATGTGGCCTGTTCAACTCCAACAGAACATGTTCGTATTTTCCCTAATGCTGCACCAGATTTTTTTGGGTGGATGATTCCTATTCATCCTGAAAGAACACGGATAGGACTTTGTGGAATTCATCAGGTACAGGAATTGTTCCAGAAATTTATCCAACCATATAAGAAAGCCTGTACACATTTTGTAAGTGGAACCATACCACTTGGAACATTAACCAGAACATATGACGACAGAATTCTGATAGCAGGTGATGCAGCAGCAATGGCTAAACCAACTTCAGGTGGTGGTGTTTACACCGGAATACGTGCAGCCAGACACGCAGCACGTGTTGCAACAGAAGCGATTGAGCAGAGTGATTATTCGATACAAAAAATGAAGACATACGAACATTCCTGGAAAGCAGATTTTGGTCATGAAATCAGAAAAGGATTTTATATGTATACTATCCGACAACAGGTGTCAATCCAGGATATGGAGCGAATTATTGAGATCCTGGCAGATCCTAAAATCAGGGAAATCATTTCAAAAAAAGGAGATATTGACCGGCCATCCCACCTAATCACATCACTCATGCAAAATCCCCTGATGATTCCAGCCTGGTATTTAATGGGAAAATCCTTGTTGAAAAGCTTGATCTAATGAAAACTTCATACATTTACTATTCAATACTACAGGTATGGTAAGTCATATGCCCACCAGTAAATATGGAAGAGGATTTATTGTAAATATCACTCATTTAAAAGTAAAATTTTCTCTTCCTCCTGAACAAGCTTGGCCCGGGATTCAGGATTATCTGACCGAACTTATTCTTCCAACACAGTTCAAAGGGACTGAAGTGGAAACACTAACAGATTTACTCAGGCAAAAAGTTGTATGGCATCAGGCTGGCGGACCTGTTGACAAAGAGATGTATACAGATGTAAAACGGTTACTAAACAGGATTATTGTTGCTATTGATAAAGAGCTTGGAATAGAAAATCCCGATATTGGTCAATATCATGCGTAATATCAGAAACCGAGAATGCTTCTAAATGAGCTGATTGAACCACCAATCACATCCCCATTTTTAAACTGAACATTTGACAGAGCATCAAACATTTCACTTTTATCTCCTCCAAATTCCAGCCCTTTTTGAAGTGCTGCAATAGCGTCATCACGCTGTCCATAAAAAGAATTGATGAGACCTTTAAAGAGATACGATCTTGAATATCCTGGTTCGACCTCAATAGCCTTGTCAATATTTTTCATGGCATCTAGATAATCACCGAGCATTCCGGTTGCATACCCATATGAGGAAAGAACCTCAGGATCATTTGGATAAAATTCCATGGCCCGTTTATAAGCATCACGAGCACTTTCCATACGCTCGGTTTTTATTGCACAATACCCTTTCTTTTTCCATCCTTCGGCATAATCAGGAGTAATGGCAAGAATTTGGTCATATACATCAATGGTATCCTGGTATCGCTTAATCTTATAATTGATTATTGTGGTTCGCTCCCACATACCTGTAAACTTGACATTACTTGCAATAGCCACATAATATGCATCCATTGGTTGCATATCCTTTGTTATCTGGGTATTTTTCGCTCCCTGATAATACCAGAGTTCGTTCTTAGCCAGGGCATTAAATCCACCATCAAATGAAAAAAATGCATCCTTCCAGTTACGGTTATGAAATTGTGCCTCACCAGAAACAAACCAGGCAGGAACACAGGTAAGATCCATGTTTCGGGCTGTTTTTGCACTTGAGAGTGCTCCATAATAATCACCTTTCTGAAGCAGCACATACCCTTTGTTGGAATAAAATTCTGGTTCATCCGGTTTGAATGAGATCGCTTTATCAAAAGCTGAAAGGGCTTTATCATATTCTTTCATTCCATAAAAAGTGACACCCATATTGTTCCATGCTGCAGCATAAGATGGATTAAGGGCCGTTGCTTTTTGAAATGCCTGAATAGCTTCATTAAATTTTTCCGTCCTGGAAAGAGCCACACCCTGCACATTAAACTGAACCGGATCATCAGGATTTAATGATACTACGTTCTGAAATGCTTCAACCGCTTTTTCAGGCTGATTTAAAAAACCCCATGAACTTCCTATGATATGCCATGCAAAACTGCAGGTTTTATCAACAACAAGACATTGTTCTGCTGCTTTGATGGCTTCAGGATATTGTTTTTCATTAAAAAAAATTAAAGCACGAAATTGGAGGGCTGTCAGGTTTTGAGAGTCATGAGATAACACATAATCATTTTCATTAATCAGATCTTCCAGAGTGATATTCTCGACCGAAGTGTTATCCTCCGCTCCACTAACAACACATATGATTATAAGCAACACAAGGAAAGGGAGGATAAATTTCATAGGATTTCCTCCCGCCAACTCAGTGGGGGGTACGCAATATTGGAAGTCGTGGTTAAAAAAGAATATGATGAAAGATGAGGTTTATGTTTTTCTGCCGATGCATGAATTAACATCTTTGCCAAGGCAGCCAACTGCATCTGATCTGCATCGTTGACAATGAGACATCTGCCTGACATATGGTTTACATTTTTCCTGCATTGCAAGTTTTTCTTCCATGGTTGGAGGAGTAATATGAGCAAATTTTGCCTGGGATATTAATGGAATAATGTTATGAATGAACACTCCCATTTCGCTAATCTTTTTAGCAATATCAGGAATATGATGATCGTTGATACCCGGAATATACACAGTATTCACTTTTATCAACATTTTTCGTTCAACTGCCATCTTTATTCCCTCCAATTGCCTTGACACCAGAATTTCTCCCATTTCATGGCTTGAATAATATCGCCGACCATTGAAATCTATATACTGGTAAACTTTTGCTGCAATATCGGGATCAATGGCATTCATTGTCACAGTAATGTTTGTGACGCCGTATTTTTCCAGAAGATCGATTTTATCCGGAAGAAGAAGGCCGTTTGTACTGACACAGAGAATAAGGTGAGGGTATTCTTCATGTACCAGCCTGAATGTTTCAAATGTTTCTTCGTTATCCAGTGGATCACCAGGTCCGGCAATTCCAATTACTTTAATATATGGATATTCATTGATAATGTCGCGGACTTTTTCAAATGCTTTCTGAGGGTCAAGAACTTCACTGGTAACACCAGGGCGGCTTTCATTGACACAATCAAATTTGCGGACACAATAGTTACATTGAATATTACATTTCGGTGCTACAGGTAAATGGGCCCGTCCGAATGTGTGACTAGCCTTTTCACTATAACACGGATGCTCTTGGATCTTACGTATCTGGTCGGGATCCCATTTTACTATTTGACCATCTATTTCGGTCTCCCGGTACGATTCCTCAGCCATGGAATACACGTTATCTTTAGTCCTATTATAGTTCATCGTTCGATGAATCCAAATGAACGATTCGAAATGTCAGAAATGAATGGATGTAAGTGGGTTAAATTTCATAGATTCAACCAATTTTGTTTAATTCTTGAACTTTAAGATTACAAAGCTGAGTCTCTTTTCCGGTGTTAACACGATTTTCAGAACTCCATCTGAGCAAAATTTTTTCTACAAGTTTATCTTTACTTATCTCCATTTCTTCAGAGACCTGATGAAGAACTGCATCAATATCTGGGTGTATACCTATCATAAGAGAGATAGAATTAATCTTTGATGGTAAACCATTTGCATCAGTTTGAAGATCGGTAGGTTTGAATAGCAGTATGAGTGCTTCAAATGCAAAGATGAAAAGATAACTTGCTGAACTCCAGGATGGACTAAAAAAGAGTATTCCGATTGCAATCAAAGATACCAAAGGAACAATACAGGATTTAAAAAAGATAAACCGGTATAATGTTTGAGTAACTGGAACAGATAATCTAGCTTTATTGATATATATCCATTGACTCAGGAATAACAGACCTAAAAAAAACATATTTAGATGAAATAACAGCAATGCGGATTCCTGAGAATAATTATCTCCGGCAAGACTGGACGTAAATGGCAACAGACAGGTGATAAATAATAGAATAAATGTCAGTCTGATGAGAATACTATCAACTTTTTTAACCAATACAAACAGTCGGTGATGAGCACTCCAGAATGCAGCGAGAATAAAGAAAGCTAATGCAAAATGAATAAACTGAGGTAACATCTCTTCAAGTATTTCTCCAGGTGATAAGAATTGGGAATTATCTGGCAGATTCAAACCTAATACCAGGATTGTCATAACAATAGCAAATACTGCATCAAAAAATGCTTCTAAACGATGAGGATTTTGCTCAGTATATGTAGAAACGAGCAGGTGATAAGGATAAATTTTTCTCATAAATAATTGGTGAGATGTAATCCCGAATCAATCTATATATATCATGACAGGAGAGGTCTGTATATGACTGAAGAAAATGTCCAGGAAATCAATGATATAGAATGGGAAAAACTGGTAGAGAGAAATGAAAAACCTGTTTTTGTGATGTTTTACAGTCCTTCCTGTACTCATTGTATTAGAATTATGCCATCGGTTGAAGATTTGGCAAAGGATTTTGGAACAGAGGTTTCGTTCGTGAAACTCAATCTTCTCAGATTTGATTATATCGGAGAGCGATATGGGGTTATGGCAACACCGACTTTTATCTTCTTCTGTGGAGGTAAACCGGTTCAGACACGAGTTGGGGCAATTTTCCCAGTTATGCTTAAAAAAATGGTAGAAGAAATGGTAACACAAGGGGAAGCATGTCGTCTCTCTTCAACTGAATGGAAATATGAAATTACCGGTTATGGATAATTTAACCTGTTTTTTCATGTTCAGGTTCTTGAATAGAACCTATTTCCTCACTCATTATTTCAGTTTGTGCAACAGTCTGACTCTCTTCAGGAGAACGCATAAGGTATACTAATTCTAATATCCCGTTTCGGAAAGTGCGAACACAGGATGATTCAACAACAGGAGGTAATGGTGCAGAACTCCGGTATCGTGTTTTTCCATCAAAGCCAATTATATGGAGAGTATTTTCAGATATTGCTACGTTAATTTGCTCATCAAACAGCCCTTTTAATTCGCAGGTAGCAATAACCCGATCATCCCATTCAATTACTTCTATTGGCGGGTGTTCGATATCATGGCCTGGACCTGACCCTCCAGGAAAAGGAAAACCGGGGGGGAGATTTCCGGCCATTATGATATTTACCCCAATGACACCCGGACGAATTTGTCCCTGGCCAAAGGCTTGTGAGAGTATTTTTCGTAATATATCTTCCATATTTCTGAAATCTTCTGGTGGACTATCATTCATGTGGTTTATTCTCCCTGTATCATAGGGTCTTCTTTCTTATCAAGTTCCTCAGTCATATATTATATGAAGGAAATTTTCTGAACATAATCGTAGACACCTGACCACTTTCGCTCAGGTTTTTGAGTCATTCTATAATACTCCACTTATGTTGATAAAACCATAACAGGTTTTTCCAAAATCAGAAAACAGCGTTAAAATGTTACCAAAGCGAATTTAGTGAGTTAAGATTAATAAATAATGTTTAATAAAAAAAATAAATCATCGATTTTTTGATTAAATTTGCTGAACAGAGAAAGGGTAAAATTATGATGAATTAATAAACGGTTTGTTTTTATTGATTTGTTTATGCAAAGCTTCTTCGACCTGATTTGTATGTTCCTCAATTTTAGAAAAATCCTTATCCTGCCAGAATGTCATATCCCGAAGTGCGGTGGCACGTTCATTTAGATCTGGTGAGAGTTCTGTAATTAATCCGGCTCGTTCTACCTGTTTGAGAATATAAGCAGAGCGGAGGAGGATCTGTTGCTTACTTCTGGGATATAGTAATGCCCATGCACCAGATTCAAATATCTCAAGGTTTTGATTATCAAGTGTCCCTTGTTGACGTGATAAAATGTCTTTCAGATAATCGGATGAAATTTTTGGAACATCATCAGGTTTTTTCGGTTTCGTGAATATATCATCGAGAAGATTCATCTTTACTTCCCTGACAAAAGCACTGATATCTGCTCCTACAAAATATTTCATTTCCTGTGCCATTTCATCATAGTCAATATCCTCATCCAGAAGAGATGAGAGATCTTTTAGGTATAATTGTAAAATTGATTTCCTTCCTTTTTGATCCGGAGGTTTGATGTAAATATGTTTTTCAAGCCTTCCTGGCCGAAGAAGGGCGGGGTCAAGAAGATCGGGCCGGTTCGTTGCTGCTATAATTACTACACCAGATAAGTCTTCCACACCATCCATCTCGGTAAGGATTTGAGATAAGACACTTTCTCCGACTCGAGAACTTCCACCATGTTCCTGACCACGCTTCTGAACCAGTGCATCAATCTCATCAAAAAAGATAATTGAAGGAGCTGACTGTCTGGCTTTTCTGAAAGCTTCTCTAACCTGTTTTTCAGACTCACCAACCCACTTAGAAAGAAGTTCAGGCCCTTTTACGGAGATAAAATTCATTCTGGATTTGGCAGCAACTGCTTTTGCAATCAGAGTTTTACCAGTTCCGGGCGGACCAAATAGCAGAATTCCCTTTGGGGGTTTTATTTTTAATTTTTCAAAAGCATCCCGCCTGTGAACCGGCCATTCAATAATTTTTTCTATCTCATGTTTTTCAGCATCTAGTCCTTCTACCATCTCCCAAGGTACTTCTGGTATTTCTATGTACAGTTCACGCATGGCAGAAGGTTCTATTCCTTTTCTGGCCTCTTGAAAATCCAAATTTGTGATCATGAGAGAATCAATAACTTCAGCTGGAACTTCCTGATCCTCTTTCATCCGACCCATAATTCCTCGTAAAGCATGCATAGCTGCTTCTTTGCAATGCAGCGCGATATCTGCCCCGACAAATCCATAACTAGTTTCAGCATAATATTCGAGGTCTACATCATCAGCAAGAGGCATGGTACGGGTATGAACATGGTAAATTTCAAGTCTGCCAATACGGTCTGGTATGCCAATTTCTATCTCCCGGTCAAACCGTCCTCCGCGACGAAGTGCGGGATCGATAGAGTCAGGCATATTCGTTGCAGCAATGACAACGACCTGACCACGACTGGCAAGACCATCCATCATCGTAAGAATCTGAGCAGTTACTCTCCGCTCAACTTCTCCGGTTGTATCCTGCCGTTTGGTAGCTATAGAATCAATTTCATCGATAAAAATTATTGAAGGAGCTTTTTGTCTGGCTTCTTCGAAAATTTCCCGGATTTTCTTTTCAGAATCTCCATAATATCTGCTCATCACCTCAGGACCTGATAACGGAATGAAATGAGCATCCACTTCACTTGCTACTGCCCGTGCAAGCAGAGTTTTACCTGTTCCTGGAGGACCATATAGTAAGACCCCTTTTGGTGAATCAATACCAAGACGTTCAAATATTTGCGGATACCGAAGAGGTATCTCAATCATTTCCCTGATAAGACTAATCTCCCGGGATAATCCACCTATATCTTCATAATGGATTGAGAGTTCTTCTGACTTTTTCTCTTCTGTCCGGTATGGTGTATCATGAAGGATAACCTCCGTTGTAAATGTTACAACCCCGGTACCCCTGGGCTCGATAGAAGCAACAACAAATGTAACTGTATTTCCAATCAGATCAATTCTGACGGTTTGTCCTTCTATGATCGGTCTGCCCCTGAGTTTTTTAGCCAGTAGTAGTTCAGGATTATTAAGAGAAATATTCGTGACTGGTTGCAGGACAACTTTTCTGACATCATGCACAATTACTCTTCGAACAATTACCCGGTCATCAATCCCACATCCGGCATTACTTCGAATCTCGCCATCTATTGCAATGTCATTCCTGCCTTGTGACACACTCTGGGAACTCCATGCAGCTGCTACGGCCCGCTTTCCTCCAAGAATCTCAATAAACTCACCATTTACTATCCCGAGAGCCCGCATCACTGCCGGATGAATCCGAGCAAGCCCCTTTCCTGCGTCTTCTTCTGCAGCACGGCGAACTTCAAGTCTGATTCCTGATTTTACGGTCATATTAATTCCTATGAGCAATGAAACGTAGTTGACTCTGTTATGATAACATCCATCCGGATATCATGTTCTTGAACCGGGATGGTGGGAACCTCCTGAACTGAATAGGCAATGCCTATCTTCCTTATATGTGAATGCTCAGATAAAAACCGATCATAATAACCCGCACCATACCCTATTCTTCCTCCGGTCTGATCAAATCCCAACATAGGGATAATCGCACAGGATATATGCTCTGGATCTGCAGGGATTTCGTACCCGACAGGTTCTGGAACATGGAAAGTACTTGGGGTGAGCACTTCACGGGTTTGTATATAAGATAACCGAAGACCTACTGTTTCTTCTTCAATAATCGGGACTATTACTTTCCGATCATTCTGAAGGAGATGATCAATGAACCAGCAGGTTTCAACTTCAGGATCTTTTGCACAATATACAAGAACCGTATCACATGGATGAACTACCTGTGAAAGGGTCATGCAAATTTTTTTGCTCATCAAAATTCGTTCATCTTCAGGCAAACTCCATCGTCTCTCCCGAAGTTCGGATCTGATTGCTTCTTTATGAACTAACATGCCAAAACCTACCAGATAAATTCCCACATAGCAAGCACAAACTCCATGGTGATGAGAATAATAATGACCCATTCAAGGAAATTCGAATGTTGAATCCGGACTTCATCAGACAGCATAGCGTAATTTTCCTGAATAACCTCAATTTTTCGGTTGACACTATCGCTCCAGAGCTGGCTTCGAAGTACTTTTAAAGCGGTGGCATATACCCGTGCATAGTATACATCTTCAGTAACCTTGATGAGATTATTTACTTTCTCGGTTATTTCGGATACTTCGGCATGAAGTTCCATAAGGTCAGCCATGATCTGATGATACAATCTCATGCGTGACAGCCAGGTAGAACGGTCAGCAAGTTCAATATCATCATACATTTTCTCCATTTTTCGTGAAAGTTCCTGGTCATAATACCTCAATTCCAAGACCTGAACATTTGCATATTCAATAAGATCAAAAAGATCGGTTGGAACCTCGCGGTTTTTTAAAAGAGCTGCCCCCCATGATAGAATAGTGACATCATCATCGGTATAACTCATACTGTTTTTGAGAATTTCTTCTCTCATCTGGTGTGAAAAACGGGTTCTCTCACCGAGTAGCAATACTGCTTCATCTATTGGTTTGTCCGGATTATCAGTAAAGAAAATAAAATAATCCTCAAAAAAGGTTTCATCTATTTGAATGTCGGTGATATGGGGCCTTAGTATTTCTTTCAGGGTGGTGAGATGTGAAGAAAAAAGATCAGATATTATTTCATCATTAAAAAATGATAAGCCCGTTTCCTCAAATGAAATATCATTTTTACTCTCATCGATCTCATATACAAAACAGATACTAATAGCACCAATATCAAATATCCGGGCAGAAACCTGTAAATCATACCGAAGTCCGGAAATAATCACTTCAGTCGGATGCATCCGTAATAATAGCGGAGGATCTTCTATCCTGATAGATTTGGGTTTTATTCTCTGAAAATTTGTTCTGGCTGTATAATAACTTCGTGCCAGAGCAATTTCCAAATTTTGAATATCAATTTCCCTTCCGATATCATATATACGAAAAAACCGGATAGCGTCCATGTTTTTTATACTCCTGTCTGATTATCAGTATGAAAAGATAGTTTTTGTTTTCACATCATAACCATCATCAGGTATGATGAAAAATTCTTTCCATATCATCTGCGTTCTGAAAGGTTAATATGCTAATATCTGAAGAAAGAATGTATGATAGGTACACTGATTTTGTTAGTACTCTGTCTGATTGTACTAGCAGTCCTTTGGATCCTCTTAAAAAATATTGCCAAAATTATTATTAACTCAATCCTGGGTCTTTTATTACTTGGTATAGTAAAAGTGCTGAATATCTTCCCATTATTGGGTTTTCCTGATATCCAAATAGGATGGTTATCGGTGATAGTATGTGCGATAGCAGGAATACCTGGAGCAATACTTCTTTTAATATTGCATATATTTGGATTAATATAAAATTATTACAAATTTATTTTTCAGAAGGAAGAACCGGAACAACCAGAACATCAGAGCTTACAATTTCCTGTGAAAGATTGGTATAGGATGCCCTGAAGTACCAGTATCCTGGTTTATCCGGTTGGATAAAAACTGTTTTTTGTTCTTCAGAAAAGCGTTTTATCTCTTCATACGGAAAAATTTTCCATTCATATCCATTATCAGAGTAATATAGAAGAAGCGAAAGTTCTGTTGTGTCCAACTCATCAAATCCCTTCTGGGATATGTTAATACCTATTTTATCAGATAAACGGATTGGAGATTGCTGTGCCTGCAAAAGAATATTCCCGGTAGGTTGAACCTCTTTATAATCTTCTTTTAATTCAGGGATTACTACAGACAATGCAAGAACATTTGAGTATAATTGATTTGAAGTAACACTTCCCGGCCTTCTTCTCATCCCAAGAAGGTACATTCCTGGTGTCTGTGGAGCTTTTACTGTGCATTCAAATTTTCCATCTGCATTCGTCAGAACCTGGCTGCTGTTCTGATATCTATCCCAGATCTTTTCACCAAAATTATACCATACAAGATCTAAGGAAGAGAGTGGAACACCAGAACCGCCATTTCCATTGTACCAACCAAACACGGTAATATTCTGAATAGGATCAACCGTTTCATTTTGAAGATATGCAATTATCGTCTCTTTTTCGTGAACTATCCGAGCAGGGGGATTTATTCCGGATTCAAGAGGGATAAAGGAGATTGTATTTGATCTATAGATTGGTTCATTCTGATTCTTTTGATAGGATAAGAAAAAATGAACTGAATCCGGACCGGAAAGATGGTAGGAAAAATTTACCCTCCCATCCTGTTTTGTTTGTCCGGGAACAAGAGGATTTATCGGATCGGTAATATTAGAATAAATATCAGGATATATCTTTATCGGTGCATAGGGTATTGGTTTATGGTAAGAGACAAGATATCCGAATAGAGATATAGATTCACCAGGAACAAATTCTAAAGAATTCGCATTGAGTGACAATGAGAGATTTTCTCCATAATTTTGAAATGAACCGTTCGTACTATTCAAATTAACAAAGGATATTTCCTCATTCAAGATATTTTGTTCACCTTGCCAATTCACAAGTACCTGATATCTGTCACTTTTCAAGGATTCACGACTGTTATCTTTCGGAACGTATTGAGCCTGATAATCAACAGGTCCAGTTTCATTTACATAATCTGTTAGAATATATACTCCGTTAGCATTAGTGACCGTTTCTAAAACAGAAGATAAATTTGTACCATTATACCGCTCAATTAGAACAGAAGCATTAGAAAGTGGTCCAAATATGCCTTTCAGTGTTCCTGATAGAACAATTTGCTGACCCGGTATTTGATAATAATGATCCGGAGAGATGAATAGAGTAAGATCTGCACCAGTCAGATAATCTATCTCATCACCTATGGCAAGAATATTCTTCCATTCTTCATGAGAGAGAGAAGGTTCAGCCAGAACCGGGAATATAATCCATATCAATCCCAGAATAATTAAAATAGAAAAACCCAGATTTTTCTTCAGATTCATTCATTGCCTCTCTAGTTTTTATCAAGGTATTTATATTGCGTATATCTGGATTCCAGGTCTCCAATTGTTTTTGGAACTACATCTATTGATCGTTTTGTCAATTTAAACTGAATTTCAACTGCTTTTCCAGGATTTAACCGGATAGCATTTTCATAACTTTTTATACCTTCGGTATAGAGATCCTGTGTCTTTAATTCATCATCAGCATTCAGCCCTGCTGTGGGAATAGTAAGAAGGGCGAAGATGACATCTCCCCTTTTTTCCCAAACCTGAGCATTCGTAGAATCTAATGCAAGTGACTGTGTGTATTGGTTATAAGCTTGTTGATACATACCCCGATCTAAGCCTGCGTCTCCAGAATAATCAAAACCAGATGCGGTTTTTGGTTTAATCTGATCAATACGGGAATATGTTGCATCTGATTCCTGAATTTTATTTAATGATTTTGTAATTCTGGCTTTTTTAAGCAGATATTCAATATTTTCTGGTTCTCGCCCGATAGCCCCATCAAGTGCAGTAACTGACTCTTGTAACTTTCCTAATTTTTGAAGATATTCTGATTTTTTCTCAAAGTAGTGACCAATTTCGGGATATTTGGTGATAAGATAATCATATACTTCAACACATGTTTCATATCTTCCAAGAATTGATGAACCATCTGCACATACTTGGGCAAAGGTTTGTCTCATTTCTGTTGGAAGAATCGGTTCGCTCGCCTGGAGCAGAAGAACCGGTGTGAATATCGAAAAAATTACAAAAAGAATCAGAATAACTATTGGGATGGTAATAAGTCTCATGATTATTCAAAAAATCTCGCTAATTGACTGCATACGGTAAAAATTTCTTTACCAAATTTGATCCAATAACTCATCATTTTTCTGGCCCCCCCTTTTTAACTGTTTTAGTTTTGAACAGTCTTGACCAGAATCCTATCATTACTCTGATTTTTGCCTATTTATCGGTAGTCTTATAGGTACAGTGAACAAATCAGAAGTTGTTAAAATAAGTAAGAATTATATGATGTATTTTTTGAATACAGGGGGCATGACATAGGGAATGAATAAAAAAATTAAAACCGGGGTTGCCTTTTTTTCGATCCTTTTCACATTGATTTTTCTCATAATTGTATCACCAGTATCTGTCTTTTCAGATCAGGTGATAACCATTGAAGATTACGGAAATTCTGTTCCGGTATATGATTCAGTAAATTATCAAGTCCAGAGTACCATTGAAAAAGAAGATTCAAACGGAAGAAAAATATTTGTCTCACGTCCATTTGGGTATCTTGAATGTACAGAAGATTCAATGGTAAATCTCTCAATTAAAAAGACCTATATTGACCGTATCTCCCGGGATAAAGCATACATTAAAGGTGAAATCAGAAACCTGGATGATAAAACAATTGACATCATTGTACTGACATTTAATCTCTTTAATGCTGATGGAGATCAGATAGGTAATGCCTATGCAACGATAGATTACCTGGAACCAAAAAAGACGTGGAAATTTTCCACAGATGTCATTGACTGTTCAGACTTTAAATTTGAACGATATGGATCTATCTTTACCGGGTATTATGATTAATTTTTTACAGATATAACGATTCTAATTTTTTAATTACCCGCTCAACCTGCCGGACTGATGTCCCGATATATGACTCGGGTGAAAGCAGTTTTTCAATATCTCTTGCTTGAATAAACCGGGTAACTTCGGGTGTCTGAGAGAGGAGAACAGAAAGTGGTTGTCCTGTGGTAAGAGCTTCCATACTCTTTTCTCTGATTACTTCATGAGCCTCCTGCCTTCCCATCCCTTTTTTTGTCAATTCAATCATGATTGATTCTGCCATATTTATTCCATGAAGCATTGACAAATTCTGTTTAATCCGGTCCTCCCTCAGGTTCAGGTCTTCAAGAACAGACACCATCGTTTTCAGAATATGGTCTGTCAGAATAGTGGCTTCGGGAAATAAAATTCGCTCTGGTGAAGAATTGGTCAGATCACGTTCATCCCAGAGAGTATTGTTCTGAAAAGCGGGTTCAACTGACGAACGTATAATTCGGGCAAGACCACATACCTGTTCACTTTTAATTGGGTTTCTCTTATGAGGCATAGTTGAAGATCCAACCTGCTTTGAACCAAATGCTTCCTCAACTTCACCTATTTCTGTACGCTGCAGAGATCTGATCTCTACACCGATTTTGTCAAGGGTTGTAGCAAGATTTGCCAGGAAACAGAAATATTCAGCATATCGGTCACGTTGTATAATCTGGTTTGAGACATCAACTGATGAAAGATTTAAAAATTTCATCATCTGTTCTTGTATCTCGATACCTTTCTCTCCAAGGGCTGCCTGTGTACCAACCGCACCGGTTAGTTGTCCGACACATACTCGTGGACGGATCTGCGATAATCGTTCAATATGCCTTCCAATTTCACTCGCCCAGATCGCAAACCGAAGTCCATATGTTGTCGGAACGCCATGCTGCCCATGTGTCCGGCCAATACATACCAGATGTTTAGTCTCTTCTGCTCTTTTAAGAAGCACAGATAGAATATTTTTTAATTTAATCTCGATGATATCGAGCGCATCACGAATCTGAAGTCCGGTTGCGGTATCAAGGATATCATTGGATGTAGCTCCATAGTGAATCCATCTCCCGGCCGGTCCACAAACTTCTGATACAGCCCGGACAACAGCCATCATGTCATGATGAATCTCTTCTTCAATCTCTTTTGATCGTTGAAGTGATGCCCCCTGAGCTTTTTCTGCAATAACAGCCGCATCTTCATCAGGTATCATTCCAAGAGATCCTTCAGCCTTTGCAAGAGCTATCTCTGCCTCAATAATACAATGAAAACGGTGTTCTTCGCCAAAGACCTGCTTCATCTCAGGGGTTCCATATCTGAATTCTATAGGGTGTATCGCCATTACATACCTGTTAGACTCCATGCTAGTTAACCATATGAATTCTCAAGACATGTTCGGGAAAAACGCGGGATCTTATATAGGCTGAAATCACTCATGTGAAGATATGATTACTGACAGGGAACGAGCAGCCTTTGAAGCTGGTATAAAACTGGGCGCTTTATACCATCAATGGGTAGGAGTGCCAGTATCCCGCGAATCTGCTTCATCCCTTGAGAAAGCAATAGAAAATGCGCACATTCAACAACCATATATGACAGACATAACGGTCAGCCTTGATCGTGAGCTCATGATCCCTAACAGCTTTGGGTATAGTGAACTAACTGGTCTGATGCTTGATGTTGAACTCACCATCAGGGTGAATGAAGCATCCTGCCATGCCTGTATAGCAAGAGAAGGTGATTACCCTATGATGAGAATCGAGTGGATGGATGAGGACACCGAAGTATCCAATCCTTGATGATCATATTCATATCGATCCCAGAAATGGGAAAGGTATCGAAGCTGCAAAGGAGTACCAGCGGGCAGGTGGCACTCATATCTGTCTTGTGACAAAACCATCATGGTCTCTTGGAGTTCATCCCACTACCGGAGAAGATTTCAATCAGGTATTTGATGAGACTCTGGATATTGCAAAGCAGATTCATGATAAAACAGGATTAATAGTTTTTCCAATTCTGGGGGTCCATCCGGCTGAGATAACGGTTCTGGCTGAACGCATGAGTTATTCAGAAGCTGCGGATATCATGATGGGAGGGCTCGCCTGCGCAGCACACTATGTTGCTGAAGGAAAAGCTATAGCGATAAAAAGCGGCAGACCTCATTACGACACCACTAAAGAGATAACAAACCTCTCAAACCAGGTTGTATCTCATGGATTCAGACTAGCAGCAGATATCGGATGTGCCATACAAATTCACGCAGAATCTGGTCCATGCTCTGATATGGTCGAGATGGCAAAAACAGAAGGCCTAGATCCGAATAAGGTAATAAAACATTTTGGAACCCCGGACACACCCCTTACTCCTTCATTGGTTGCAAAACATGAAGCTATTCCGGAGTTATGTAGACAACAACGGGAATTTACCATGGAGAGCGATTACATGGATGAAAACAGCAGACCCGGAGCAGTTATCGGACCAAAATCGGTTCCACGTTTTACCATGAGACATCTCGAGCAGGGGACCATCACTGAAAATGACCTCTACCGGATACATATGCACACTCCGAATAAAGTATACGGTATTGACATCTCGCTTTGATCTACCTGAAAGGTTTTTCTCCCTCTGGTACCCGATCATATCAGGATGTTACTTCGTATTCACCGATCTGCAGACAACAAAGAAGTCATAGGACTCTGCGACCGGGAACTAATCGGAAAGACCTTCACAGAAGGAGATATTTCAATATCTATTACAGAATCTTTCTTTGGCAATGAACCGGCCTTAGAAGAAGAGGTGGTCCGCGTTCTCATGACCTCTGATAACATTACCATATTCGGGCATCGGTGCGTTGATTTAGCGACCCGATATGGAGTTATAGAAAATGATTCTTGTCGACTTATCGAAGGAATACCCTACGTAACAATCTTACGGATATAAGCGATAAATATGGATTTACAAGAGGCAATTTGTCCAAAATGTGGTGGCCCGTCTCAAACAGGCGATATCTGCGGAAAATGTCGTGCATCTGATATCGATTGGTTTTCCTGTGATGGCCGGGTAAAAATGGTCCGTTGCCCGAGCTGTAATTCTATGCGGGATAAGAGTGGGTGGAATGATTGTGAAAGAAACCGAGAGGATCTTGAATATGAAGCTGCGCTCTCCGCCATTCATTTGTTTCAGGATATTAGAAAGCCTGAAGTCTCTATAAAACTTGACGAAAATAGTAAAAACCGGTCTTTTGCACATGTTTCAGTAGCCGGAACATTATATGGTCAAAAAGTTGAGGCAGCCTGTACGGTAGAGATACTATGGCAATATGATTCCTGTGACCGGTGTAGCAGATACCACGGAAATTACTGGCAGGGTGTTGTACAACTTCGTGCAGAAGGAAGAAAAGCTACACCTGAAGAGCAGGAACGAGCCAAAAGAATAGCATATCAGGCAGAAGAAGAGTTACAATTACAAGGTGATCGCCTTTCATTTGTAACCCGGATGGAAGAAGGTCGGGAGGGTCTTGACATCATTGTCGGGACACAAACCCTTGGTGAACAGATCTCCCGTGATATCACCAGAAAAATGGGAGGCAGGTATTCACTTCACCCGACACTGATTGGGGAAAAAGAGGGAAAAAAATTATACCGGATTACCTATGCAGTTCGTCTTCCGAGATATACGAAAGGAGATGTCATTTATATCAGGAATACATATGGAGAAATCCTTGGAGCGGAAGGAAAAACCATTAATTACCTGGATCTGGCATCAGGTATCCCACGAACAGTTCCGGAATCCACAGAATCCAGATACATAGGGTCAGTTAAAGATGGAACTCCAATGCTCGTTGTCTATCAGGATGGAGAGACACTCGGACTTATGGACGAAGTGACCGGAAAAACGGAAGAAGTTCCAGTTCAGTCATGGAGAAATATAACATCTGGTGAATGTGTCCATATCATCAGAGATGATGATCGGGTTTTGGTCGTATAATTCATACCCCTACTCTATGAATGTCCGGGAAATCCCCTCTAGGGATATAAAAAAGTATACATCTGCATCCTGGGTAGATACAACCAGAAAACCATATGTATATGGAGAAACTGCTTATATCCCGGTAAAAGACGGATATCCATATTCTGGTATAATTCCAGAACGGAAAAGAAACGGGAGAGGATTTCAAAAGATTGGACCGATCATCGCATTCCATGGATCTGAACCTTTAGATTTAGACATAAATGAGGTTATCAGATTGCATAATCCGCAGGCAATTATCTGGTACCGGGGACATAAAGGAGACATGCGAATTCCTGACACCACTACTCTCTACGGAGTTACTGGTGACATTCTTCACAAAGAATCAGGAATAAAATACCACCTTGATCCGACCAGGGTTATGTTTTCACAAGGAAACCGCGAAGAAAAAAAGCGGATCGCCAATCTAGTACAACCCGGAGAACAGGTTTGTGATATGTTTGCCGGGATTGGATACTTCACTCTCCCGCTCGCTAAAGCAGGAGCACATGTCCATGCAATTGAAATTAATCCAGATTCAATCACATATTTAAAGAAAAATATTCTTGAAAACAAATTAACATCACGCATTACGGTCACACAAGGAGATTGTAGAGATAATCTTGCCGGACCATATGATCGGATTCATATGGGTTTTTATGAGGCGGTCAGATTTCTTTCCATTGCTCTGGATCATGTGCAGTCAGGGACAATGCTTCATGTTCATGGTATAGGCAATACTACCGAAAAAATTGAAAGAATTCTCATGGAGTCAGGACATGAAGCTACCTGTCAACATCTGGCCATTAAAAAGATTGGCCCTGGAAAAGTACATACAGTAACAGATGTGAGGATATCATGACTCTTTATGGTAAAACGATCCTTCTCGGAGTTACCGGAAGTATTGCAGCAGTTGAAACAGTTCGCCTTATTCATGCTTTGAAAAGAAAAGGGGCTCAGGTTAAACCAGTAATGAGCCAGGCAGCCTGTTCCATAATTCACCCTGATGCTCTGACCTATGCAAGTGGACAAGACACGATTACCCGGATAACCGGTCATGTAGAGCATGTTACCTATTGTGGTGATGACGGACTAGCAGATCTATTTTTGATCGCTCCATGTACGGCAAACACGATATCCAAAATTGCATGCGGGATAGATGACACGACTGTTACAACGTGTGCGACGACTGCACTGGGTCGGAAAATGCCCATTATTATAGTCCCTGCTATGCATCATGCAATGTTCAGGCATGATATCGTCATAAAAAATCTTGACCTGCTCACTCAATCCGGAATTACTATAGTGGGTCCCAGGATAGAAGAGGGAAAGGCCAAGATTGCTGACATCAATGAGATTATTCTTTGGTGTGAACGCTTATTATCCGGCGGTCCTTTATCCGGAAAACACATATTAATAACGAGCGGAAGATGTGAAGAACCGGTAGATGATGTCCGTGTTCTGACCACAAGATCTTCAGGAAGAATGGGACAAGAGCTTGCCTATGAAGCATTCCGACTTGGTGCAGACGTGACTATTATTCACCGTGACGAGATAAATATCGGAACTAATATTCGGATCACAACTGCAACCTCCATGGGAGAAGCTATACAAAAGGTAATGAAGGAAAAGAGGCCTGATATATACATCAGTGCTGCAGCAATCTCTGATTTTGCTCCGGAATGTCTTCAAGGAAAGATTCCAAGTGGAAAATCCGTAAACCTGACATTACACCCACTTCCTAAGTTAATCGATCTTGCAATCCAAAATGTTCCAATAACAGTAGCATTCAAACTAGGGACAAACGCCCATGAAGAAGGAAAAAGACTCCTTCAGAACAAAGTCTCTATGGTTCTTGCCAATACTCCTGACAATCTGGGATCAGAAGAGGGAAGATATACTATTATGGACTCTTTTGAAACTCATGAGATTTCTGGAAAAAAACAGGATATTGCAAAAAAAATCTTTGAGCGAATCATTACCAGGCACCTTTAATCATGGAATCAGCCAGCGTCACTGCATTTTGTCCAGGCCATATATCTGGATATTTTCTTCCGGTCATACATGAAAATCCAGATAAATCCGGAAGTATCGGTGGAGGGCTTGTTCTTTCAGAAGGAGTCAGGGTGGTTGCCAGACAAAATCCAATATCATCGGTTAAAATTTTTAAAAGTGATAAAACCGGATTACCAGAACAAATAGGAGATACCTCACCAGTTATCATGGATCTCCTTAAAAAAATGGCAGTCCATGCTGCTATTGAGACGACATGTTACCTTCCAATCGGAAGTGGATATGGCATGTCTGCTGCCGCTCTTTTAGGGACGGCTCATGCTGTAAACTCACTCTATAATTTAGGACTCTCCTCACATGATTGCATAAAAATTGCACACCAGGTAGAAGTAATGCATCGGACAGGTCTTGGAGATGTTTCTGCCTGCCAGGGTGGAGGTGCGGTTATTCGAAAAACTCCCGGCCCTGATGGAGAAATAAGAAGACTAATGGATCTACGACCTATCTATGCAATAACTCTTGGTCCAATAAAAACATCATCGATTTTAACTTCCCCATCCTGGATGGATAAGATATCCAAAGCATTTCCAGATTATATTCCTGAAACAGTGGATGAGTTGTTTTTAGCGTCAAGAGAATTTGCAGAGAAAAGTGGACTTATTTCTGAAGAGGTCCGAACAGTGCTGAAGGTCTGCGATAATAACAGGGTTTTGGCAAGTATGACCATGCTTGGATGCGGGGTGTTTGCAATCGGAAAAACGGCAGAAGCAATTCTGAATATGTTTGGAGAAGTATACCGACTCTCACTATCTCCAGGAGGGCCGAGAATTTTACATGGAGAACGATGTTCATGATCCCAGAAAGCCATCCCCGGTATCGTTCACTTATTACTCGTGAACGACTGGCAGCATCGACAAAAACAGGAGTTGTCTCGCTCGAAGGATTGACAGCTCATGGAAGAGGAGAAGCCTTTGATTACTTACTTGGAGAAAAAACTACTGAATCTGCTTTACGAGCAGAAAAAATTGCAGCAGCCCTTCTTCTCGTAGCAAGACATCCAGTTATATCGGTGAATGGAAATACTGCAGCACTTGTAGCAAAAGAAATTGCAGAACTCCAGGTAATATCAAAAGCACGGGTAGAGGTAAACCTGTTTCATCGTACTGACAAACGGGTGAAGGTAATTTCAAATCTCCTGAAAGATCAGGGAATCACCTTGGTTGAAGGAGATGTATCCCGTTATATCCCGCTCGACCATGACAGGGGATTATGTCATTTTGACGGGATGTACTCAGCAGATGTCATTCTCGTACCTCTTGAAGATGGGGATCGGGCACAGGCGCTTATTGCCATGGGAAAAAAGGTAATAGCAATAGATCTAAATCCCCTCTCCCGGACCTCGAAGGTTGCAACCGTACCGATAATTGATGAAGTGACTCGGGCGATCCCAAATATTACCCATTTCTGCAAAGATCTTTGTTCTGAAGAGATTCAGGAGCTTACTCAAACCATCAACGGATCCGAATTTATCAGGGATGCCCTTGAATATATACGGGAGAGGCTTTTGGATGTTCTGGATTGAAAAATATCGTCCTGTCAGTTTTGATCAGATTCTGGGACAAGAGCGGGTTTGTGAGGTTCTCAGGAGATGTGCCGCAACAAAAAACCTCCCACATCTCGTAGTATCTGGTCCGCCCGGAACAGGTAAATCAGTCTCTATTGAGACTACGCTTCGGGAACTATACGGTGATTCCTGGCAGGATAATGTAACAATCTTCCGGACATCTGATCTCATGGAACGAGGAAAATCTTCTCTTGAATCAGATGAACGGTTTTTACATCTATATCGTTCTGACGAATCATTTCTTTCAAATTTCAAACATATTATCTCTTCATATGCTTCAATACGTCCTATTAACGCAGAATTTAAAGTCATGCTCTTTGAGGATGCCCAGGCACTATCCCATGATATCCAGCATGCACTTCGAAGAACGATGGAAAGATACAGTGGAACCTGCAGATTTGTCTTTTGTACTACCCAGGCTTCATCCCTCATCCCTCCCATAAAATCACGGTGCCTTCCACTTTTTTTTACTCCCCTATCACGTGAAATTATACGAAATTGTCTGAACCGAATCCAGGAAGATATCCAAACTGAAAAGCCTGTACCGGAAGATGAGATCGGTCTTATCGTTGCCGCATCTGCAGGAGACCTCCGAAAAGCTATCATGTATCTTCAGGTGAGGATTGAAACAAATACCCCTTTTAACCCAGATACACTCAGCAGAACCGATACTCAGGAAGAAGTATGTATTGCACTCCATGCTATGAAAGCAAAAGATGTTGCCAATGCACAAAAGAGATTGCAGGATCTCATGATCACTCAGGGTCTGTCAGGAAGAGAGATCATAACAACCCTTCTTCAGGTCACAGAGCGGGAATATAATGATCCTGCAATTGTCACCCGGCTGGCCGATGTAGATGCAAAACTTACCCATGCAGGGAATGAGTATCTTCAAATCAATGCCATGGTTGCAACAATAGTTGCGGAGGTGTTTTCATAACAGAAATGAAACCATCGGTTGAAGCCAGGGTTCAGTCACATTATGATGACATTGCCGATGTGTATGATCAGCGATATGATCACCGGGAGCGAGGCAGAATATATTATGACCACATTGCAGGGGCCGTCCTCAGTAAAATTCATCATGAGGGACATTTACTAGACATCGGATGTGGGACAGGTCTTTTTCTGGATCGGTATCTTAAAGAAGGTACAAACCGGACTGCCACTGGTATTGACATAAGCCCAGGAATGATAAAGAAAGCCCAGGAGCGATATCCTTATCTGCCGTATGTTGTAGGAAATGCAGAAATGCTCCCATTTGAATCGGAAACGTTTGATTCAATCTCAAGCTTACTGGCATTTTCCTACCTACAAAATCCCGGACAAAGCCTTCACGATTGTCTAAGAGTATTAATTCCTGGAGGTAGGCTTGCGGTGTGTACCCTTGGGAAAAATATCTTCACATCAAGTCTTCCCGCCCTATATAGCATTGGAGCAAAGATGAAGATAAGGCGGGTAGGGGTTGGTTCTTTTGCAGAACACTACTACAGTGCAAAAGAGATGTATGATCTGTTAGATAGAGCAGGATTTGAAGAGATAGAAATATTCAGATGTTCATTTGCTCACTTTAACCTGGCTGGACCTTTATTTATGATCGCAAAAAAGGTTGAATCCTTTATTGAGGATAATATTCCCTATCTGGCATATAATCTGATTGCAGCAGGAAAAAAACCGGAAAAATAAAAATATTGATTATTTTCTCTTTTTCCCTTTCATTTTTTCAGATAGAACCTTGAAAGTATGTTCCATTTCATAATGACAACATTTCCTTTCTGGTAGCCAGAAAAATTTTTTCTGAAACTCATCATCTACTTTGGTAATATGAAATGCAAGGGCTAGCTGAAATGCCAGAATAATAATTATTGTGAGAATAATGTCCCGAAGGGTAAGTGTTATTATCGAAAAAAAGACATAATGAGCCGTTATATAATATCGTATCTGTTCTTCAAGTCCAGCCACCTGACCAGCAGTTATTGCAATAATAATTACCAGAAGACTAATTAATAAAATTAACAAACAAGACAATATCCAGGAACGTAAAAAACTGCCAAATATTGCGACAATTGTACAAAAAATGAAAAGTATTATTATAGGATCTGTGAGTGCCTGAAGCATTGATCCATCCATTCCTGTAGCATCTCATGGCATCGGGTTTATTTTTTTCTATCGTTCATTTTGTTTTTTTTATTCGGATTCCGTATCCCGCATGGTTTATATAGGTTACCTGAATAGTAAAACTATGGCTCAGTCAAATCTCTCTCGTATCGAAATACGATCCTTGATTTTACGTGAACCGGAGTATATATGAATCAGCGTTTTTTTTTAGGTTTTGAAGTTCATCAACCATATCGTTTGAAAAAGAATTTTAAGCCTAAATTATCTGGAAACTATGAAGACCCGATGGAGCGCTACTTTGATGATGCCAATAAGGAGATACTTCTTCGTGTTTGCAATAAGTGTTACGAACCAGCAACCTCAATAATACTAGATCAACTCGATGACGGATTTTGTTGTGCTTTTTCCCTATCCGGAGTTCTCATTGAGCAGATGGAAAAATGGGCACCTGACGTTCTTGAACTTTTTAACCAGGCTGCCCGGCATAAAAACGTTGAGATGATTGGTCAGACCTATTTTCACAGTATTTCAAGCCTTTTTTGGACGATGGAAGAATTTTGCAACCAGGTAAACCTCCATCGTGAACTCCTGAAAGACACATTTGGTGTAGAACCAGTAATATTTGAAAATACAGAATTTCTTTTTGACAACAGAATAGCAGCGACAGTAAAAGATCTCGGATTTAAAGCATGTCTTACTGAGGGAGTAGACAATATACTGGAATGGCGCAGTCCTAATTACCTCTATCAATGTGCCGGTCTCCCCGTTATCATGCGAAATTTCAAACTATCAGATGATATAGCATTTCGTTTTACCTGCCGTGACTGGGAAGCATGGCCGTTATCGGCTGATCGGTATGCCTACTGGATCTCAAAAACTCCCGGAGATTTTGTGCCGGTATTTATTGACTATGAGACACTCGGAGAACATTACTGGGTTGAATCAGGTATCCTGGAGTTTTTAAGACACCTGGGTCCAGAGATCCAACGATCTGATGTCCAGATGATAAAACCCTCAGAGATCCTCTCATCACCAGTCCGAGATGAATTTTCCATACCTCTTCCGATTTCATGGGCTGATGCAGAAAAAGATGGTACTGCCTGGATTGAAAACAGAAAACAGAAAAATGCGTTTCGGGCTGTTCAACGTGCCAAGACCTTTTGTGAAGACCTGCATACCTGGCGGTGTCTTCAGATAAGTGATCATTTTTACTACATGTCATGTAAGCATGGATCATGCGGTGAAGTTCACACCTATTTTAGTCATCAACCCGAACATGAAGCATTCATCACATATATGGATGTACTAGCTGATTTTGAAGAGAGATCCATACAGCAAATGGAAAAGAAAGAATTTTTGTATCCGCTCAGGTCACTACCCATTGATGATGCATTTTACTTTTCAAGTCCGGTAGGATATACCGGTCATGTAGCATTTGATATGGACCAGTTTGCTGATATGCTGCAAATTGTTCCTGCTGATTCTATCTCATACCATCATCAAAAAGGCGATTTAGCAAACTGGTGCCGAACAGTTATAAAAGATGAACCATTAGCCCAGGCAATCGACAGAGCGAATAACCGCCAGGAATTAATTCTTGCAGCAGATACCAGAAGACATGAATTATGGGCTGCATTACAATAAAGGATATTGACGAACTTCATTTGTAAAAAATTCTCATAAGAATGTCATGGGTGTAAATTTTGTCAGGAAAACGATATAAAATAGCAATTTTTTGCTGGGAAAACCTTTACGGAGAACGGGTAGGAGGACTATCAAACGCAGCGACATACCTTGCCCAGGCTCTTGCCAAAGATTATGAAGTCCATTTCTTCACCAGAGGAGACGGGGACTTTGAGATGAACGGGGTATATTTTCATACATATCGCCCCAGTGGAAATAATATCGTAGAATATTGTGCAGATCTTTCAAAAGGGCTTGTTAATCGATTTTATCAATTTGATAATCCGGCCTTTGACGTCATTCATTTCCACGACTGGCATGTAACCGAAGCACTCCATCTCCTGCAACATCGCCCAACCGTTTTTTCATTTCACTCAACAGAATATGGGCGAAATGGAAATGTACATGGTGACTGGTGGGAGTACCATGAGATATGTAGTAAGGAGTGGTATGCAAGTCTTATTGCCAGGCGATGCATTACAGTTTCCTGGACACTTCGAAGCGAAGTACTCTCGCTCTATAAAACAGACCCAGAAAAGATACACGTTATTCCGAATGGGGTCGTGAAAGAACAATTTGATGTCAGTATTGATCCTGGAGCAATCAAAACACAATTTGGATTACATTACCTTACTCCATTGATTACATATGTAGGAAGAATGGCCTATCAGAAAGGTCCAGACATCCTGGTGGATGCAATCCCACTGATTCGGGAGAAACACTGGAATGCAGCATTTATTATGGCCGGCGGAGGAGGTATGCGGGACTGGCTTATAGAACGGACACAAGGATGGCCGGTTCAACTTCCTGGATTCATTTCTGATTCAGAATACGTAAGACTCTTACATGCCAGTGATATTGTCGTAATTCCGAGCAGAAATGAACCATTTGGAATCATACTTTTAGAAGCATGGAGTGCAAATAAACCAGTCGTCGTTTCAAGAGTTGGTGGACTTGCGGAGAATGTGGAGCATGGTATAAATGGACTTGTTGTTGATCCAACACCTGAAGGAATTGCCTGGGGAGTAAATTATTATCTTGATAATCAGCATGATCGGATCCGGCTTTCACGAGGTGGATATAATCAGGTAGATCGACGGTTTTTCTGGGATTCTATTAAAGATCAGGTTATGTATGTATATCTTGAAGCTATGAATTGATAATCCAATCAAAAAAGGAAACACATACTCCCCAATATCCGTGCGCTATTGAAACCTCGTAACCAATGTATATTCACTTCTCTTTTTATCTAAAAAATTTATTAATATAATCGCTCTATATTATCCGGTATATTCAAGAGATACGAAGGAGATATCCTGTCGTGCATTTTAAAGGCCATCAGGCCATGACTTCACTTCTGGCACATGTTCCAGATCAGATATGGTACGGACCAGAGCGTAGCCACACGGCTCTTGCATCATCCCGTGAATTTCTGATGAGTGAGGATACATTTTTTTGTTCTACTTCATGGGCAGGAAATTCTCGTAGACATCATGGTCTTTTCATAGATGATGGACGAATTATCCTTTCAGCCTTGCACGAAACCATAAATGAAATCTCACTCCTACCCGGATGGTGGGGAGAACGACCACCAGATGAGATGCTTCAATATATCCTTTCAACACGACTTTATCCGGTCACCCAGGAATTATCTCTACAATCGGCCCTTATAACAAAAACAATTGATCTCGACCACGGCCTTTTTGTCAGATGGGAAGTAGATGGCACAGCCGATTTTACCATCAGACCACTTATGATCGATCGCAACATCCATGCATGTGAATCTGACCGGTCAGTATTTGTAACTCCGGTTAAGGATGGATATACCTGGAACAAATATCATTTCAGATGCCAGTTGCCATTCACTATTAACCACATACCATATTACCATGCCAGGTACCCAAAAGATACCATTCAGGGGAAAGATCTCACTGAAACACTTATCTCACCAGGATATTTTTCAGGGACCGTAACCGATGCCAGTATTGAACTCCAGGTGTATCCGGATTGCACCATCCCTCCACCTTCTCGTGTACATACCACACAATCACCTGATCTTTTAACCCGTGCATCACAACTCTGTCTTCTAAATGGAGGAATAATTGCAGGATATCATTGGTTCATTCAGGAATGGGGGCGTGATACTTTTATCAGTATGCCAGGACTTCTTCTATCGAGGGGGAAGTACCGAGAAGCAGAACATCTGTTTCGAAAGTTTCTCAAGGCTCAGAAAGGAGGACTTATCCCTAACTGTATTCCGGATTCATACAACTCTTCAGATGCTCCACTCTGGCTTTTCTGGGCTCTTTTTCATTACCTGCAGACACACCAGAATTCACCTTTTGTTGATGAGATTTTGCCAGATCTTGAAGCGCTCATATCTGCATATCCTGATACCGAGATAACCCATCTTGACAAGGATCTCATCACGGTAACTTCAGGTACAACATGGATGGATACACCATATACACCACGGGAAGGAAAACCAGTTGAGATAAATGCACTCTGGATACTTGCTCTTGAAATTTGTGATTATCTTGAAATTGATCATCCAGTATCACCAAAACGTGTACGAAGTGCCTATTATGCATACTGGAATGAAAATACTGGTTGTCTCTTTGATGTGTTAGATCCTGATGATCCCTCAGTCAGACCAAATCAACTTATTGCATTATCATTAGGTCTTGTTCCATTTGATGAAGGCAGAAAAGCACTTGCAAGAATACGAAATGATCTCCTGACACCATATGGTCTGCGTTCGCTCGCACCTAATTCACCCGGATATCTTGGAACCTATACTGGAGATGCTTCCTACCATAACGGAATGGTCTGGCCCTGGTTTATCTCATGGTATATTGACGCTCAAATACAATATGGAGAAAGCCCAGATCGTGCATCACGAAGACTTCTCCCCCTCTGGCATTATTTCTTCACAGAAGGAGCCGGGATGCTTCCTGAATTATTCAACGGTGATTTCCCTCATGCTCCTGCAGGTGCCATCTGTCAGGCATGGAGTATAGCAGAATTTATTCGAGCAAGAAATATGGTCCTTTCATATAATCCTCAGGTCTCTGAAGAGAAATGAGGACTATTTATATGTGTTTTTCACTTTCACCCTGCTTCCTTTAGTATTATATGTGGGGTACCAACATCCTGCTATGCCATGTCAGTTCCTCTCATATCACAGTTCTCAGTCTCTCATGGTACCTTCACTGCTTTCATTGCACCAACAGAGGTACTGACCCAAGCGCCCGAATTATTTCTTAGGAAAGAACAGGGACTTATTCTCTACCTGTGTGGCAATTATCCGATCATACTACCAGATCTTTTCAGATTTTCTGAACGATTTGTTGTCAGAAGGGCCCTAACTGCATTTCAGATCCTTACAATTCTTGATGATGCCTATCAATCATTCATAATCATTGAACATGATCGATCTTTATTTGAAGAACGTGCAGATTTACTTCCCATTATCGGCCACCGGTGCAAAGAACATGCAGCGAGAAGTACCGGCGTTTTACTCCTGACCCCATATGCGGATACATACATACAGGCCCTGGAACCCTTTTTTCATCGGATTATTCTATACAGGACTATTAACGAAAAGCCGGGTCGAAAAATGAAAAAGACCCCATCCAGGCAACTCACTCTGGAGGTCTGATATGACCCATGTAAAAAATGACTTCATTTTCGATGTCTCGAGGACGAAATATGGAGTAGACCTCTGGATAAAAAACGGTGAAACGTTATCCTGCACTCATCATATCGTGAACCCGGGTTTTAAGATCTCATTTCCGGATATGCACCAGTATTATGATCTCCTTGATGGACTGGATGAAGTATATGATGTCACACCATGCACTATCAGAACCATATATGGAACTGAAGAAGGATTTCATATACAAGCAGACAGGGAAACTGCATTACAAATTGAAGAGCAGACCTGCTACCAGGCAAAATTATTTAATGTAGATATTAGGCCTGAACAGTTTTATTGTGCAAGTACAAATCAGGTCGTTGGGGGATATGCCAATGCTAATCGGTTCTCTCCTGACCAGATAATAGAACTTGATCTGATGAAAATCTCCTGTAGTGAAAATCCTCATCGTTCTGATCATCCCGGAAACATCTCGATTTCCATGGATACAAAAAAATGGTTCCTTGAAGGTTCGAAAAAAACTCTGGCAGATGATCTCTTCACTATCATCAATGATCAGGATCCTGATATTATCCTGTTTCCGGACTATGATACATGGTCAGGGATCTTCTATAATGCTGCACATGAATACAACCTCTTTAATTCGTTCAGTAGAACCGGAATATTTCATACCGTATCTCCCAGATCATATTTTAGTTATGGGCGAATGGAACACCGGCTTGGGGCAAAAATCCCCGAAGGCAGAATCATCATTGATACCAGACAGAGCTTCATGTATCGTGAAGGCGATCTCAGAGGAATATTTCTTGCATCACGATTATCAGGTCTCTCCCCTAACCTGGCATCACGGCTGACACCAGGAACACTCATCTCCACATATGAAGTCTATGAAGCACTGGCACGAGGTCTGGCTGTTCCATTCAGAAAAAGTGATGCAGAAGCGAACCGGAATGTCAGATCCATGCGACTTGATTATCGCGGAGGATATATGCTGCAACCCCATCCAGGTATATATGCAGATGTAACCCAGCTTGATTTTACATCCTTTTATCCAAGTATCATCGTCAAAGAAAATCTATCACCTGAAACCTTGATGAATCCTAATAGCGAAGGATTTCTTCCCTCCGTCCTGAAACCGATTCTTGATCTCAGACAGTATACGAAATTGAAAAAGAAAACAGATCCAACATACAAAGGCATGGACGGAGTCCTGAAATGGATGCTCGTCACCTGCTTTGGATACACAGGATACAAAAATGCACGGTTTGGGAGAATCGAAGTACATGAAGAGATTACACGTTCAGCCACACGAATACTGAAAGAATGTATCACACTTACCGAGGAGAATGGAGGAAAAGTCCTTCATGCAATAATAGATTGTCTGTTCATCAAGGGAGGCTGTATTGATTCCATTCAAAAAAGGATTGAAAAACATACGAAATTTCATACCGAATGTGAATATTTTGACTGGGTAGGATTTTTGCCTCAAAATGATGGAAGCGGATCATTTAGTTCTTATTTTGGCAGACTGACAGATGGAACGATGAAGATGAAGGGTATTTCCATAAACAGAAGAACAACCCCTCCTTATGTTGCCAGAATGCAGACCGATATGATAGAGCACCTGGCTCAATACCCGGATGCCCGGCAACTTCACCATGCACGAGAAATTTTGCATAATCTCTATACAAAATACCGACATGATCTTTCCAGTACAGATCCAGAGGAACTGATAATTACCCGTCGGATTGGAAAAGAAAAATACAAATCTCACTGTATTGCTCAAGCAGTTCTGGATACATATCGTGAATACAATGTTACTATAGAACCTGGAATGGATGCCTCATTTCTGGTCAGAAATGAAGAACGACTCCTTGTTGATCCATCATGGGATCCAAAGGGGATTGATATCAGGTATTATAACCGACTTCTCAAAAAGGCTTATCAGGAAGTGAGCATCGCAACTGACAACCTGAATATATAGTATATACACCCTATTCTTTAGATGGCAAAAAAGAAATTTCCCTTGAGAAGATAATACTACATTACCACGTAATGGAATGCTCAGGTGCTATCACAAATATTAAAAAAATGACCCGTGTTTTATATATTGATGATGAAAAGACGTTGCTCACTCTGACACAAATTTATTTAAAAGAAGAAGCAAATCTCGATGTAGAAATTGCAGACTCAGCAGATGAGGGACTTACCCGGTTACGGTCTGAACAGTTTGATGCCATCATTTCTGATTATGATATGCCTGATATGGACGGCATTGAATTGCTAAAATGTGTCAGGTCAGAAAATCCATCTATTCCCTTTATCATCTTTACCGGTAAAGGAAGGGAAGAAGTGGTAATTGAAGCACTAAACAACGGGGCAGACTTTTATCTTCAAAAAGGAGGAGACCCAAAACCTCTTTTTACAGAACTTGCCCATGCAGTCCGGCACCTTGTCAGGAGAAATAAAGCAGAAGATTCTGCAATCCAGAACGAAAAGAACTGGACATTAACGAGATCTGCAATTGCATCATATATCGCCGATATTGAATCATCAACAAAAGCATTACGTGATCTCCATACTGATCACCCAGCCACACAGGATCAGATCAGGAAAATATTGGACCGGACAAATCGTATCCTGGGTGAACTTGAACCAAAACCACATATCACGGAGAAATAAGTAATTATGAGCCCAGAAGGTGTGATCTCTTCTATTGAATTTCAGATGAGCCTGCTACTCTTTGTTGCTCTTGCTGGATACCTTCTTGCATCCCGAATAAACCAATCAGCAGTCATAGGGGAAATTCTGGTAGGCCTCATTGTCGGACCCAGTATTTTAGGTCTTGTCACCTACACGGATTTTGTAAGTAGTATTGCCCATCTTGGAGCAATTATTCTCCTGTTTGTAATTGGTTTTGAATTTAATATCAGAGAAATTTTCAATGTAAAATATAGTATTATTGCCGGATTTGGAGTTATCATCCCTTGGATAGGGGGGTATATTACAGCAGTTCTCTTTCACTTTGACATGCAGGGGGCATTTTTCGTTGGAACCGCCCTTACAGCAACAAGTATCGCTATTACTGCTAACGTACTTCGTGAGATCAACCAGCTTCAGTCGGATGCAGCAAAAGCAATTATTGGTGCTGCAGTAATTGATGATGTGCTCTCACTTCTGGCGCTTGCAATCACTGAAGATTTCGTTTCCGGTTCATTCACCCCAGAAGGAGTTGTCTTTGTCTTCATCAAGGCCATCGGATTTATGGCAATCTTTGGTCTTTTGGGAGTTTCAGTAATTAGTAAATTGTTAATGAAACTGGATCAATCCAGGATAGCAGAGAAATTTCCAGAATTTGCCTTTATAACCGCAATGATGATTGCGTTTTTTTATGCCATGGTAGCGGATCTCGTCGGTCTTTCCGGAATTGTTGGCGCATTCCTTGCAGGTGTTTCAATGGAGAGTGTAGGCCTTAGACATAGCAAGGATTTGAAGGAGGGTGCAGAATACCTGCAGATCATCTTTGCATCAATATTCTTTGTATCTCTTGGTATACTGGTTGACATTCATGCATTAACAGTTGACGGAATAATATTCATGCTGGTGTTAACGGTTGTGGCAATCCTGACAAAAGTGGTAGGATGTGCCATACCTTCCCGACTTATTGGTATTTGCAATCGCGATTCGTTAATTGTCGGTTTTGGAATGTCACCCCGGGGAGAAGTGGCAATGATTGTTGCATTAATCGGACTGACCGGAGGTATAATCGGGCAGGATATTTATGCAGGTATTGTTTTCATGAGCCTGCTTACAACTATCAGCACGCCGATAGTATACAGAAACTGGTTGTACCGGAAAAACCCTTGTCTTTCAGAGGGAACAGAATAAAAGAATTACCCCTCAAGGGGTATCGTCGTTAATTTTACCGTCTCAACACCTTTTTGTGCCATAAGACGTTCTGCAATACTTTTAACTTCCTGTGCATCTCCTTTTACCAGCAAGACCTCAACACACCGGTTATGAGTAACATGTGAATGAAGAGATGCTTGAATTAATTCCATATAATCGTGTTGAATATCCGTAATTGCTGCTACAAGTCCCCTCTGATGGTGATCATATACGAGTGTAATGATACCCTGTCTGGGTCCTGAAAGATCTGCCATCCATTTGTGATATCTGATATATGAACGGATAGCGTCACGTATACCTTCAGATCGAGATGAATAGCCTCGTGTTTTTAGAATTTGATCAAAATTCTGTAGCAGATTAGATGGAAGCGATACTCCAATACGGGAGAGATCATGATCATACAAGTCTTCCTGTTCTGAATCAGCAAAGCTAGGAGACATGGTGATTACTATTTATGTAATATGGTATATCTTTTTCTTACGGCGTATGCTACAAATGTATCGTGCATATAAACTTTTTTAGTATGTATTCTCTTTTTTATACGAAACTACCCATGTGGAACGAACATATTCGTTTCCTTTAACCTTCATGATCCAGGAACATGGTTCTAATGAGACCTGATCCATATCTAAGAAAATTTTGTTGATCTCATCAGATGAAAAATAATGAGTGATAATCCCGGTTCCTTTCATGAATGTTCCAGGTTCTACCTCATATCCATGACCATATCGAAGATCTTCTGACCCAAAAACAGTAATCAAAACTTCGCCACCCGGAGAGAGAATTCGATTTATTTCATTTGAACAAAGATATCTGTCCGGAGAAAGAAGATGTCCAAGAATATGATGGGCATCAATCGATTGAATCGCATTATTTTTTATCGGGAGATGTCTGACATCTGCACACAAACAGGTGACATCACATAAATCAGGATTTTTCCGGCATAAACGAAGAGCATGCATAGAAAAATCAAGACCGATACGCAGGGTACCGGTTTCTCCTCTTCGGAGATTTTTACCATCTCCACATCCCAAATCTAAAAAAATCCCTTTATTTGATCCTGCAGTTGGTACAAATGGAACTTTCCCCCAGAGTCGCCCTTTTGTTCTGTATTCATTGTCCCATATCTTTTGTTGTTGTATTAGAAGATCAGATATTTCATACCCCTTTTCCATGAATATCAAATCCTCTGCATGAACATCTTCCAATAATAATTGCAGTTACAATTGCTCCAAGAGCGATAATAAATGAGGCAAATTCAAATGAAAAAAGACTGATCAGAAATCCACCAATGGCAGGAAGAAATGTCATTCCTGCATAACTACATGTTGAATAAAGACCCATGGCAATTCCCTGATGTTCTTCTGCTGATGCGAGATAAGCTACCTGAGAAACCATGATAAGACCTGCAACTCCCCCCATGATAAGAACAATAACCGGAGCTATGAGAAATGAAAATAATAACGGGACAATCACAAGGGCCGAAATCCGAATAAGCATGACCGGTTCTATCTTCAGATAAGGAGTCAGAAGAGATGTGATGATGGTTGCAAAATTCATGGCTGCAAGAACAGTACTAACTTCATGTACCGGAGATCCGGATAATTCAGGAAATACTGCCTGAACATATCCGGTTGAACCAAGGAGAACGATTACTGATATCCATAGGGGATATTCCCTTATGACCTGCGACCCGGTCTCTCGGGCAAGGAGAGAAGCGTCCATCAATTTCTGTGTTCCAAATCGTTGCATTCGAATAAAAACTGATATTACAAGTAATAATCCACTCAAAACGGTGAAGATGACCACCCCAAGTAAAATATTACTAGTAATTTGTGCAAGCCATCCTGATCCAATAAGTCCACACAATAGACCAAGATTTAAAGAGGCCATGAAAAATCCGGTGTTTTTGAGATTATCCGGCTGATATCCGATCCAGGATAGACCTGATGACACGAACATCCCAGCTCCAATACCTTCAATAAACCTCCAGATCAGAAGATCGACAGGATCGGTAAGAGTCAGAATTAATATTCCGGATATCAAGGTAAGCATAAGAGAAAATCGAATCATCACCGGCTGACCAAATTTATCGCTGGCAACTCCTGATGGGAGGGTTGAGATCATTGCTCCAAAAAAATATGCAGAGAAGATAAGAGTCTGGAATGAAAGATCATCAGAAAGCTGGGGGAGTACTGGAACAATGGCGTTCGAAAGCGCCATGATAATGAAAATAGAAAAAAAGAGAAAAATTGGTCGGTTCATCTGATCATATCAACCGGTATGTTTCCAGATTCATGGGAGATGTTGTCTGAATATGCAATTTCTTGTAAATAGAACTTGCTAGATCGATTGTTTTATTCTCATCACCATGGATTGCAAATATTTTTTCAGGTTTTGGCTGCATATGAGAAACAAAGTTCATCAGCTGTCTTCGATCTGAGTGACCTGAAAATCCATCTACTGTGATACAATCAAGATTGACAACTATTGTCTCACGGTTTCCAATTGGAATCTCACGCCAGCCTTTTTGAATTCTCCGTCCAAGTGTCCCATCAGCCTGGTAACCGACAAATACCAGACAATTTCTTTCATCTGCAGCAAGATTCCGCAGGTATTCCATAACTGGACCACCGTTTAACATACCGCTGGTGGTAATGATGACACAGGGCTCTCCGGTTATGACACGCTCACGCTTTTCTGCTGAATCAACCTGTTCAAAACATTCAGCCAGGAATGGATTGTGGCCTTCTTTGAAAATAAGGTTGCGAAGCTCTGAATTAAGATACTCTGGATAGGTTGTATGAATTGCAGTTGCTTCCTTAATCATACCATCCAGATAGACTTTCACTGGTGGGAATTTTCCAAGTCGCATGCCTTCTTCAATTGCAAGCATAACTTCCTGTGAACGTCCGACAGCAAAAGCGGGGATAATGATCTTGCCACCACGTTCCAGGACTTCGCGGAAAACACCATAAAGTCTCTCTTCTGCTTCAGCACGGGAAGGCTGCATATCCTGGGCACCACCATAGGTAGATTCCATGAATAAAGCTTCAAGACGAGGATAATGGTTTACTGCAGCGTTGAAAAGACGGCTTTTTCCATAGTGGAGATCTCCAGTGAAGGCTACATTATAAAGTCCATCACCTATATGGAAATGAGCAATGCCTGATCCGAGAATATGACCTGCATTGTGAAATGTCAGTTTGATATCTGGCGCAATATCCGTCACACATCCATAATTAAGAACAATGGAGTGTTTAATATATTCTTTGACTTCATTGGAGGAATAGGGAATAGTTTTTCCTTCCTTATTAACCACGTCAAGATAATCAAGCTGAAGCATGGCGGCTAGGTCACGTGTTGGCGGCGTAGAGTAAACCGGCCCTTCATATCCATATTTATAGAGAAGAGGAATATAAGCACAGTGATCCAGATGAGCATGGGTCAGAACCACAGCATCGAGCTGTGAGAGGGGGTGTATTTCTGGGACATAGAGATAAGGTGTTGCTTCAAAACTATCAGGCTTTTCTCCACAGTCAATCAGTACACGGCTTTCCGGAGTAGATAACAGAAATGCTGCACGACCAACTTCTCGACAGCAACCAAGAGTAGTAACACGTATCCATTGATCCTTTGAGATAACATCCCGGTGAATACGTCTACCAATTCTTTTTAAGAGTTCTTTTCTTTCCTGGTGAGCAGCCCGCAGATATTGTCGTACCTGTTTTACTGTACTGCTTTCAATAGGGGGTGTTCTGACTACTTTGGGTGTCCACCCGATCTCCCGGGTTATATCCCGAAGGGTTGCACCGTTCTTCCCGATAACAACACCAGGTTTTTCTGCCTCGATAAGGACTTCTCCACTATCTGCTTCAAAAAATATATCCGAGATTCCTGCATTCTCTCCAACGACCCGACGAATTGCTGATGCAGCTCGTTCCGGATCTTCAAGAATAGTCGGTCGGACAACAATTCTTTTTCTAATATCCCGTGCCAGAATTTTTATGAGATCATCCTGATCTGCAAAAGTTTTTGGATCATCAGTGTAGATAACCAGTTCGGGGCCTTCAAACTCAACTGAAGCTACCTTGATTCCTTTTGGCACTTTCTTTTTAATTTTTTCCTGAATCTCTTTGAGACGTTCCTCAATAAGCATAAAACCGTCCTAAAAAAGTAATAAAATATTGTAAAATAGTCTAATTTGGTGTTAGAGCATTAATTTCTTCATCTGTTAATTCGTTATAGGATTCATCAGTAATGACAACAACCGCAATTCCTTCTCCTGATCCGGCATCACGTTTGATTGCTGAGCGTAATGCTCGAATAGCTAATTCCACGGCTGATTTTTCTTCCATACCGGCAATATACCGATCTTCCAGAACACCATAAGCCATGGGAGATCCTGATCCTGTTGCCACAATCCCATCTTCTTTTCCGGTTCCTCCAACTGCGTCAACGGAGAAAAGAACCGGTCCGGTCTCATCTACGCCGCCGATCAAAAGTTGGACATAAAATGGGAACATCCTGTTTCCATGAAGAATATTTGAAAGCAGGGTAGATGCTGCCTGAACGCTGATACGCTTGCCTCTCCGAATTTCATAGAGATTTGCTTCAACGGTCATGAGCCGTGCAAGCTGTTGTGCATCACCGACTCCACCTGCTGTAGTAAGTCCAATCCGAGGAGCTACCTGATAAATCTTCTTTGCTGTTTTGTTGGATATCAGATATCCCATCGTTGCACGTTTTTCACTTGCGAGCACAACCCCTGATTTAAATACAATTCCAACAGTGGTTGTTCCTTTCATTGTATCGCTCTGTTCGACCATAATGAACTCCGGAAATAATGAGTGAAATGCGAAAGTATTGCAGAAGCAAAAATGCCTTAGTTACAAATAACCTGCAATAATTTAAAGGTTTTTATTGATATTTTTCATCAAGCAGAACTTTGATGAGTTCTCTATCAAAGAGAATGCTTTTCAGCCGGTTATCGCCGTTTACTATTGGGAGCTGATCGACCCTGGCACGTTTCATCTTCAGGGCACATTCACTCACTTCAGCATTTGGCGGAACCATGACCACATTCGTAATCATAGCCTGTTTTACCGGTCGGTTTGGAAGCTGAACCCTTGATATTCCATAGCTGATGTGGTGCACATCACGGATACTCTCCCAGGTCCATTCATCATCATCAGTCCCGGTTGTTGAAAGATCAGATGTCTCAACAGAATCCTCGATCATAGCACATCTGATAAGATCTCGTTCGCAGATGATACCCTGAAGTTTTGAATCTCTGTTGAGGATTGGAATTGCCTCATGCCCGGATATCTCCATAATTCTCCCAACAAGTGGCAAGGGAGTTTCTTCCCAGAGTGCAAATGTGGGACTGGTGTATATATCTTTTATCTCATCCTCAATTTTCATTCGTGCAATTGCAAGGATAAGATCTGCTACGCTGATAAGCCCCACCAGTTTATTTGCCTCATCGACAACTGGAAGACGGCGAATGTTCCGCTGTCTCATCATTTTTGCAGCTTCGGTCAGAGTAGCATCGTACCGTATAGTAAGCGGATTAGGGGTCATCAGAAGAGCGAGCTGATTCTCTTCTGGTTTATGGAGGAGATCCTTTCGGGTAATAATACCTACAAGTTTATTGTCTTTTAAGACAGGAACTCCACTGATTCCGGTCCTTTTTAAAATTTTTAATACATCATCCCTATTTCCAGGTATCTCCACGGTGACGACATCACCAGTCATGTAATCAGATACCAGGGGGATTGACACTATGATCTCACCACCAACACAGAGACCTTACTGTGTTCAACTACGAAGGAACTAACGCTTCCAATCAGGATGCGGTCAATATTACTCTTTCCATGTGATCCCATGATGATAAGATCTGCATTCAGTTTTTCAGCGGTTGAAAGAATAGTATCCCCGGCATGACCCTGTTCGAAATGAGTAGTCACTTCAAAGTTCTGTTTCTGGGCAATCTCCCGGATTTTATCAAGAGCAGCGTTCCCTTCCTGCTCCAGAAGACTGTACATGATTTCAAGCTTGCTGTCTGCCGGAATATCAGTAAAAAGCCCCGATTCTACGACATAAACGGCATGAAGTTTTGCTTTCCAGGCTTTTGCCTGTTCGACGGCGGCTTCAAATGCCTTTTCACTAATAACAGATCCGTCAATCGCAACAAGAATTGTGTTGTACATATACTCCTCACAAAAAGGCTTCCCAATTAATTTGGACTTTACCTAAAAAATTCTTGCGCAAAAATGGCTCAAAGGAGCCCTCTTCACAATGGTGGATTCGATATCGCGGGAATAGTGAATGTTCCCCCAAGAAGTATCTAAAACAAAAAAAGAAGCCAAATTACCTTTTTCTATACAATGTGATACCCCTATAGGCGGAAATCCAGAAGTGGCACTTTTGAGTAAATCATGAGTAGGCACCCCATACACCGTATGAACGAAACTCAACTCCTGCATCATATCTGGCTGCACAAACATGACATTGTCAGTTCCGATTAACAACCGAACACCAGCATTGAGCATTTCCTGCACAGGGGGATGATGATTTCCAGATGAAACCCCCAGAAGAAAATTTGACCGACAGCATAATACTACTGGAATATCTTCATCAGCGATTCTTTTTACCTGATCAGATCTTGCATGAGTGCAATGCACAAGAAAATCTGGATTCATATCCAATGCAGCATCAATATCAAGAAAATCTCGTTCCCCTGCATGAAAGCCAACAATCTTACCTTGTTTTTTCATCCGATCGACTATCTCCTGTGACGAGGAAACATCACGAACGCTGCTGATGCCCGCTCCATCAGCATTCACCTCACCACCTTCACGCCCCAATATAACCGGATGAATGGGTAATGATGATGCGGCCTGTTTTAAAGTTAAAACTCCTTCTTTTCCCCCTTCCCGAAAATCAGCAAATCCTGCAGTTCCGGAATGAATCATTTCTTTCATAGATTCATTCATTGCTGTAATAAGCCGATCATCCGGAGTATGAGCAAGAATTTGATGTTTGAGTCCATGTGGGGGAGTAACGAGTTCATCAAGAGTTCCATTGCAGGGGAGATCCATTGCAACGGTATCAGCAAGATGGGTATGAGCGTTAAAAAATGCAGGACATATCCATTTATGAGAGACAGAGATTTCATCTTCGACAGCAGTAATAATGCCATCCTGAACAACGATAGTTACATCCCGCGCCTCAAGGTTTTCACCAGTCAGAGCAGTCCCTGATACCGAATACTCTTTAATCATGATATATTGCCGGCCTTGTCTTTTATATAATTCAGCGGTCAGATATAAATTATGGCAAAAAAAGCAGGTGGACGATTAATCTCATCTGCTGGTCTCGTCAATTACTATGACAGTGAAGACCGGCGGGCAGTCCACATCAGCCCCTATGCAGTATTAGCTGCAGCAGTTGTATGTGGTCTTGCCATCTTCGTCCTGAATATGGTTGCATTCTGATTCTCTTACACTTTTTTTAATGCCTTTCTGATGATGTCTTCATCAGGCTTGAAATATATCTCGTCATGTCCTGACCATACAGGTATACCTCGGAAGAGCACAGCAGGTACCCCATTATTGCTTTCACCCATGACAAGATTAGCAAATCCAGCGATTTCATCAACCACCGCTTCTTCGGTTATCTCAAGTGTCCGACCAAAGAGATCATTATCTCCTCGAAAATCTCTAATTGCTGACATCCCACTCCAACCGATTGCATGACCGGTCTGTCCTCGTCGAAATGATCTCCCACAGGTATCTGTGACAATGACACCACAACTTTTTCCGTTGAGATTATTGAGTTCTTTTCTAATCTCCTCTGCCTCATTCATGGGATCCGGGGGGAGTGTGATTACCAGGCCATCTTCTACATTGCTTGCGTCTACTCCTGACCTGACTCCGACATGACCACATGATACTTCAGTAAGAGTAAATGGTGTTTCAATGAGAACATCACAGGCCTGATCAAGGACTACCTGAATAAAACGGGGATCTTCACCAGTCTTCTCTGCTATATGTGTTGCACGATTACCGGGAATGATATCTTTCAGGTGCCGAGTGTATCCTTTCGCTTTTGATATGATGGTACTTGCGATACAGATGATGTCTCCATCTTCCAAAGCGCATTTGTCGATAATCAGACGTGGAAGGTTATCTCCTTTCTGAATCAGAGGAAGGCCCCTGATCCCAGTTACAGTTATGGAAGTGTGCAGAATTATCCCTCTCCTTTCAGGTGAAATGTAAAAGAATATACGGGTATTGATCGGTACTTGATGAATATATTTTTAAAGTAGATATACAGACATGTATAGGTGCCGAGATAGTCTAGTCCGGGAAGGCGGTGGTCTTGAAAACCACTGGTGGTAACACCTCGGGAGTTCAAATCTCCCTTTCGGCGTTAAAAATTCTTTTTGTTCTTATGATTGATTTCATTGTTGACCTTAACTTCATAATGTCATGTGTTTGATTTGCAGAAAATTTTCTGCAACCATGAGTTATTTTCTGCAACGATCCGCCCTAATTAAATCCTTCGATCATATATTTACCAGATTTATACATTTTTTTCATTTCATTTTCTGCAACCATGATCTCATACATGAACATGTATGAAAGATCCAACCTCTTGAACTCAGGTTCGGAAAACAGTACGTGAGCGTATGTGTTGCAGAAAATGAGATCATATAAGAGTGTACATATGTACATGTACTATTTTAGAGTCAAATTATCCGTTTTTCATTTTCTGCACGTGCAGAAAACCTGCAGAAAATATGCATCCGATTTTCTGCAATGGTTATTCAAGTTTGTGGGTTTTAAATTTTCGATCTTTTTTTTCATATCATTATCTCATAGATAATGGTAGTAAAATGGTCAGAGCCAGGTCCATGATGGAGACATGCTGCAACTTTTCATCAAAGTGAAGCAGAGTGAAGCATTGTGAGGAGAAAATCCGCTATTAAATATTATTCTGATTTAATATCTAGGCATAATTTTTTGAATTTAGATCTTTATTGCGGAAATCCTGCAGTTACACGTAGATATTACTCAGGTCAATGATAGTAATTCAGGAATTGGTACATGAGTACACAATTTGCTTTACAATAGATCTAATAATATATATTTTACATATCCAATTACATGATTTTTAGTGGTTTTTGATTGAGAGGCAGGCGCTTCATATGTGCAGCAAATAGATCTTTTTTTCTGCCATTCTTCAATCAGGTGTGTAACTATTGAAGAGTGGATTTTAATAATTCCCTGTCTCCTATTTTTCCCAATGAATTCCAAAATAATTGAATACCGGCCGGTTCAGAGTATAGTTAGTGACAAAATCCATGGAAATACCGAAATTTAAATACTCATAATCACATTATTGCTTATGTCCGGATGGTCTGCAAATCCTGCGAGAATCATCTTTTGCCTCGGTATTCTAATACTACTAGGAGTTCTGATGATTCCGTTTCATCCGGATTTTCCAATGCAAAATTCTGTTTTCCATGAAAACCTGATTATCCATCCTACTGATGCAGTTGAGATGGATCCAGACATGTATCATGAAATCCTGGATAAAATATCTCTTCCGGATGGATTTCACATTAACATATACGCAACTCATGTTCCGGGTGCACGATCTCTCTCATATAGTAAAAACAGAACGCTCTACATCGGAACCAGGGAAGACAAAGTATATGCTGTTCGTGATTCCGATGAAGATGGTTTTGCAGAGAATCGAACCATTATTGCTAGCGATCTTACCATGCCAAATGGAGTAGCAATACTAGAAGACGATCTCTATGTGGCAGAGATTAGCCGGATAATAAAATTTCCAGGAATAGAAATGACTCTTCCTGATATCCCAGATTATGAAATCTTGTATGCTGGTTTTCCAAAGGATACAGCTCATGGCTGGAAATTTATCAGGTTTGGTCCAGATGGTAAGCTCTACATTCCGGTCGGAGCACCCTGTAATATTTGTCTACCACCTGGTGATTTCTATGCTGCAATCCACCGGATTAATCCTGATGGAACAAGCCTTGAAAAATTTGCTTCGGGTGTAAGAAATACCGTTGGATTTGACTGGGATCCAAAGACAGGTGATCTTTGGTTTACTGATAATGGAAGAGATATGTTAGGAGACAATGTTCCCCCAGATGAGCTAAATCATGCCCCCACACCAAAAATGTTCTTTGGGTACCCCTATCTTCATGGAGGTAACATTATAGATCCGGAATTTGGTGATCTGTCTCCGGACGGATGCAAAAACTGTACTCCTCCAGCCAGAGAACTCGGACCCCATGTAGCTTCTCTGGGTATGAGATTTTATACAGGTGAAATGTTTCCAGACTCTTATACAAATGCAATAATCATAGCAGAACATGGATCCTGGAACCGGAAAGATCCTATCGGGTACCGGTTAACTATTGTACAGCGGGAAAACGGGATTCCGGTTTCTTATGAACCATTTATCGAGGGATGGTTACACAACGGAACGGTGTACGGAAGACCGGTTGATGTGGAGGTAATTCAGGATGGTTCTCTTCTTATTTCCGATGATATGAATGGAATTGTGTATCGGGTATCGTATAATCTTTAATTGATTTTCAAGTTTCTTGAGAGATTAATTACACCTTTTTTTGGGAATTCCAAAATAAGAAATCCATTCAAAAATATATTTAAAAGATGGCTCAATATTAAAATATGGTTGAAGAACAGGACATTACTGTTGCAATCCTAAAAAGACTTAAAACTAGTCCTCATGGACTTACTATCACTGATATTAGTAAAAAATTGAAAAAAGATAGAAATTACATTTCTAAGTATCTTGACATCCTTCGTGCTGAAGGAAAAGTTGAAACAAAAAAAATAGGGTCTGCTCGAGTCTATTGGCTTTCTCAAAGGATCCCTTTATCTGCATTTTTGTGTTTTACGAAAAATATGATAGTAATCCTGGATGAAAATTTAAATGTCGTTCAGGTGAATGAGCAGTATATTCGTTACTCCAATACATCAAAAGATGATATTATTGGGCGACATATAAGTGAAGATTCTCTTCCAATCATATCATCTCCAGATACTATAAAAATTATTGAGTCTACAAAAAATGAACAAATAATATCAGATATTTGTTATCACAAAGGAAAATTCCAACATTTTTTTAAAATGGAAGTAATCCCAACCCTATTTGAAGAGGGAATGAAAGGATTAACAGTTGTTTTAGAGGATATTTCAGAAAAAACAAAATATGTTCGAGACATGGAGTTACTTACCAAAACTGCAATGGAACTTGTAGAGTTAGCACCGAATGTAGATATATTTCAGTACATAGCTGATACTATTTCTTCTCTATTGCCTAGTAATCCCCGATGTTGGGTTTTATCTTATGATGAAAAAAACAATGGTCTTTTTATGAAAATAATTAAAGACCAAAATTTCCGTGAAAATACAAAAGAACTTAATAATGGAGAAGAGTTGTTTGGATTACAGGTACCAATCAAAGAATACTTTAGTAAATCTCCCTTTAATTGGAGCCTTGGATCTCTCAAACCAATGACTGAATTACATTTTAAACCATTTTTTAACGATGAGTCCATTCCTTTTTACGATCTTTGTGGAGGCCTTTTTCCTCGAGAGGTGTGTAAACAATTTATAGAAAATAATAATATCGGAAAAATCTGGGTTGCAGGACTGGTATGGCAGAACAATCTCCATGGGATAGTCGGAATATGTCTTCGTCCTGATGAAGAACTGGAAAATCACAAAATTATTGAATCATTTCTTCGACAGGCATCTATTGCAATTTCAAGGCGGATGACAGAAGAACGTATGAAAATGAGTGATATTAGGTTTCAGGAAGCTATACGATTTTGTGATCTCCCTGTATTAGTAACTAATAATCAAGGTTGTGTTACCATGATTAATCCAAAATTTTCTGATATTTTCGGATATTGTCAGAAAGATATCCAAACATGGAAAGAATTTCTTGGTAAAATAATTTGTAAAGGTTCAGAAAATCCTGAATGGAAAGATGATGATTCAGATAATTTCGAAGTAAATCAGGACTATTATAGCCCTGTGATCTCTATTCAATGTAAAAATAATGCAAAAAAGAATGTAATACTAAAATCTGTTCCTATATCAGATGGAGGAAAAATTCTTTTCTGTCTTCATAATTTTAATAGTACCTATTAAGAGAGAGTTTAATTATTTTATCTCAGTTTCTGCTTATAATTGCTATTTTGAATATAAATTTTGCATCCAACTCCTAGTACTTTTCATATATTCTCATTAGAGTCGAGATCCTCACGGCCACAAATTTTTTAATAATCAAAAGAACAGAATTGAATTAGGAAAGGTATATTAAAAAATAAATTAAATATCAGGTTTTTTTCTAATCAATGGAAATATATCATCATATGAACAAACAGGGATTTTGATTTTACCTTCTTTCGTAATTATGACACCCCAAAAATCATTCAAAGACCGAACACGATTTAGATCTATACGAGGATCACTCAGATCAATTTCCCGATATGAATAACATCCGTCCATGATATCCCTTCACAATTGAAATTTTATTTATATCCACAAATATCTACCGATACATCAAATTACAAACTAAAAAACCATGTTCTAAATACACACCATTTTTTACAGATTCATACCTTATCCCATGGTTAATCAGAATCAACGGCCCATCTCAAAAGCATCGTAACCCCTGTTAATTCATACTCCAATTCATTACACTCAATTTGTTGACTTTTTACATAACTTTTGAACAGATCTGCTTTATCTGGATATTTTTTTATTAATTCACTCGCCCTTTGTTTGATAACTAATTGTTGCTTATCATTTATTCGTTTTATTTCCTCAATTTCGGACAACCGGTCTTCAAGAAGTTTTACACCAGTATTTTGAAAAACATGAAACCATTCCTTTCTAGTTGGATATTTTCTATTAAATTCGACATTTCCATAAACATCATCGATAATGATATATCCTCCATTTTTTATTGTTCTTTTCAATAGGAGAATGGTTTCTTCTGGATTCCCAAATATATCACCTGCTGCGCCAAATATTACAATATCAAAGTCAGTTTCGACATAAACAGCATCGTTTATATCTCCAACGATAAATTCACACAGTTTTTCTACATGATACTGCAAGGATTTTGTTTTTGCATATTCAATAAAATCAGGGATTATATCAAAGCTTTTTACATGACAACCGAAGATTTGAGCAATCTGGATACTTATGGCACCCTTTCCACAAGCCAAATCAAGCACCTTCGTTTCGCTGGATGTTATTATATGCTTTTTAATTAAATCAGCAATGATCCTGGGTGATGAGCCTAATTCCCAAATATCTTGCAATAGATATGGGAGATATGGAATCAGTTCAATTGTATCAGCCGTCAGTGATTTAGCAAGCTTTTCCTGTGTTGTTTGCATAGTCTCTTTTCCTAATCAGTTTCTAAAAAAGAGAATAATATTGTATATCAGTCCGTTTCTATAATTTGATCCCTGATATGTGTCATTTTGTTATGAAGCAGAATCTTTCGTCACCCTTTAATAATAACAATTACCCATATTTCAGATAAGAGCTCAACAAATGAATTTTAACGATGCAATGGTTGTAATAACGGGGATACTCTGTTTCCTTGTGGGGATCCTGATGATTCCCATGATAGATGCATATATCCTTTCACATTTAGGATTTAATCTCCCGGCGGCCCTAGTCGGAGTAATTGATTTACTCCTGATTATTGGGATTATTTATATCCATACCAGCATCGTGGTCTACAATCAGAAAAGAAAAAATAAAAGTATCACTGAAGGTTTTACTAATATATTCAAAAGTGAAGAACCGGTTAGGGAAGAGGAGCAATAATCATCCGGTCAAATGACTGGATAGAAAGATTGTCTCCTCCCTTAATCTCAACTCCTTTTTCATATCGTTTCAGAACTAACCCGGCCATCTCTTCCGATCCACAGAGAAGATGTTGTTCAGGGTGAGTACCTCGTTGAATTGAACAATTTAATTCAATATGATCTCCAGCAGACACAACCATAGAGAGCCGTTTGCTACCAGGATGACCTTTGGGAAGAACGACAAGGGGAGCATGATACTCCCTGATGAGTTCAAGAAGAATCATCGCCTGCATAACCTCTCCTCCTTCCGGAGCAGAAACCACAACCAAATCTCCTTCTTCAAGATACTGACAATATTCATCATCGATTGTTTCAATGAAAAGATGAAAGGGGGAGAGAACCCTTCCAATCAGAAGAAAGGACTGCTCGGATCGAATACAGAGATAACCATCATAAAGAGGAGCAATCATGCTGGAACGCAGTTATCCGACCCACAGGTTGGGCAGCGGACATTTTTGCCGATTGTACTAAAGCTGCCACCACAGTCTTTACACTTGTAATTTTTCGGTTTTAATCCTTCATCAAAGTCGATATCAACAGGTCCGCCAACGGTGCACATAGACAATTCACCTCGATACCATATCTCGGCATAACCAGTAATAAATTATCCGTTTCCATACTGATTTTTGTAAGATTTTATACTTATTCCGTTCTTTATTCATACATAAAAATCTTTAAAAAACAATGTCTAATTCCTGATATGGCAAACCTGGAAAAATTACTGAGAAAAAAGTAATAGATGGTGATGCGTGCAGACCATCAGAGTTCAACCCGGGTAATTACTCCATGAACTTTATGGGAAGGTAACCGGTAATATTGTACAAATGAGGGGCAAAGTCTTTTTATGGCACTGAATATCTTCCAGATAATGTTCCTCGTAACAATCTCTTCCATTCCATAAAAGATAGTCTTCTCTTCAATACCAGCTTCACGGATAATCCGCATCAAATCTATAATCTGCATATATCCGTAACTAATAGAAAGATGTGAAAGACCGGGCTCTATTGTTTTGTCAAAATGCCATGAAAATCCATATGGCTCATCTTTAATATCCAGAGAAATAATCACATTCTCTTCATAGATTATCTCATTATTAAACATCGTCCGGGAGATATATGCCGGAACCTGGTCGAGTGATCGTGCAAAGAACAGTGCAGTTCCCCGAAGATGGCGTGCAGTTTTATATGCACGGGTGTATTTTTTGATGAACTGATCATGACCCATCGGCTTCATGGACCGGTATAGTGCCCGTTGTCCGGCAGTGTAAATAATGACAATTGAAAATGGTATAGCTGCAATGACCAGAGATAAGTAGCCGCCGTGAGTAATTTTGGATACTGTCGATAAGAAATAGGAAATATCTACCAGAGTAACCAACATCGCAATACTCATGTAGAAATATTTGCGTCTTTGCAGGAAGATGGCAATCATAAATGATCCGGTGATGGACATAGTTCCAGTAACCGCAAGACCATATGCACTTGCAAGCCGGTCTGAGTACTGGAAAATCAGAAGTACGAAGATTACTGCAATACAGAGAAGCCAATTCACAGTATTAATGTAAATTTGTGTTCTAAGTTCATCTGACGTATAATCAACCGGAAGCATCGGAAGAAGATGTGTTGTAATAGCCTGGTAGATAATTGAAAATATACCACTTATGACGGCTTGTGATGCAATGACAGTCGCCACTATCATCAATATCAAAAAGGGTATGTATAGGAGATGGGATTCTGAAAATATCATCTCAAAAAGAGGATTTGATACATCAGTATTTCTGAGCAAGAATGCTGCTTGTCCTAGGTAGGAGAAGAACACAGCTACAAAGACAAAACCCCAGGCATATTGTATGGGTTCGCGTCCAAGATGACCCATATCAGCAAACAATGCTTCAGCGCCAGTAGCACACAAAACAATCATAGAAAGTGAAAAAAAACCTAAAATGCCATTATGTGAAAAGAACTGAATTGCATACACCGGATTTATGGCAGCCAGAATCTCCGGACTGAATAGCACAGATACTAGTCCGGAAACAAACAACGTGACAAACCACAATACCATTATCGGGCCAAATGTTCTAGAAACCCCTTCTGTCCCTCTTTTTTGAAATAAAAACAATCCAAGAGCGATAATGATGGCAAAGAATATGAGCCAGTCCTGGGATATGAGTTCAAATCCCGGTATCTGTCTAACACCTTCCACCGCTGAAAGAATTGAAATGGCAGGGGTGATAACACATTCACCTATCATAAGTGAAATTCCAAGCGTGGCGAGTAAAGTAAATATTGCTACCCCACGAGGTTTTTTTAATAGAGGAAGAAGTATCCCTTTTAAGACTAATGTTCCCCCTTCACCGGTTTCTGACAAACGCATTGCAAGAAACGTATACTGGACAGTTACCATGATGATCAAAGTCCAGAATATCAATGATACAGCACCCATGATATTCGCATGAGTTGGTGGGAGGAAAAGAAACAACACTGCAAGAGTATAAATCGGACTTGTACCAATATCTCCGAATACCAACCCCGCAGCTTTTATGATCGAAGTTTTAGACGGGTGCTCCATATCTCTCTTATACGTTCATCTGATCTTTCTGTTAATGCTTCCCAATGAAACATGGAATGGGTGATAGAAAATGATTAAAAGAAAAATTTTTTAAAAGTGATTATGGACAACGAATGTACCAACCAGTTTTAGTTTCATCCAAAACCTTTTCACTGACCGGTTTGGTCACCAGGCTAACAATTATCATTGCAATTAAGGAAACAATGACTGCATAAAAACTAAAGTGAAGTGGTAATGGTGATACATATTGATAGTACGCTCCAAAGACACCAGCTGATATAAGACCAGAAGCCATACTCACAATTGCCCCCATTCTCGTTGCACGACGCCAGTATAATCCTGCTAACAATGGAACCGCAAAGGTTGAGAGCATAACACCAATCCCCATCCAGATTAAAAAGGCCAGCATTTCCGGCGGATTCAGTGCTATCACCATTGTAATAAGAGCCGAGAGAATAACGACTATTTTGCTGACTAACAGGACCTGTTTGTCAGAAGCATCTTTACAGATGATCTTTTTATAAATATCCCAGGAAAACATACCGCCAATTGTAAGCATTAACCGATCTGTAGTAGACATGACCGCTGCTAATACGATGACCGCAAAAATTGACCATAAGGCAATATGGGGAATCGCATTCTGAATGCCGTACAATATCACAAAATCCTGAGCATTTGGAACACTCGGCAGTGTAAATACTCCCTCCTGGACAAGAGCAATCCCTGCAAAACCGGCGAATTTTAAAAGAAACATTACCGCCCCATAAATAAGGAAACCAAGGAGAGGTGCCCACGCAAAGAGTCTGGCATCTTTTACAGCAAGTACATTATTGATGACATGTGGGGCACAAGCCAGACCCACAATAAGAAGGACACCAAAAGAAACCAGGTATGCCGGAGTAAAGACCATGCCTTCAGCCATCCATGGTTGAACAAGGGAAGGATTCACCGAAGCCATAAATTCATTCACATGAGTAAATCCACCTGCATAAAATATGATAATCGGTGACATGATGACGACTCCGATAATCAGGATAAGAGATTGAATAAGTGCAGCCCATGCTACAGCATACAATCCTCCTATTGTTGTATAAATAGTGACCACCAGGGTGGCAATAATAAGAGCAAGCCAGAGCGGAATCTCAAAAAGCCACATCAATACAATTGCAATTGCAGTATACTGACCTACCAGATAAATCATTGAAACAATAATTCCGGCAACAGCTGAAAGAGACCGAAGAGTTGTCGGACTTTCAAATCGGTGAGCAAGATAATCCTGCACCGTGATATATCCTGTTGTCCTGGTAATTGCATGGAGTTTAACTCCAAAGAACATGATACAGAACGCAATTGATAGGGGTACGAAAATTTGTTCCCATATGGTGGGCCATCCAAATTTGTAGCCTAACCCAGATACACCGAGAAGGGACATTCCCGAACAAACGGTTCCTATCATAAGGAGAACAAACACCCAGAAACCTAAAGATCTCCCAGCAACCAGATAATCTTCTGTATTTTTAATCTTCTTAGATGCCCATGCTCCTATCCCGACCATCGCAAGACAATAGATGGTAACAATTGCAATGGTTACTCCATCAGCCATTATGCTTCACCTCTGAAAAAAAGCCCCCAAAGGAAAAGAAGAATAGTACAAAGAATAACTGCTCCACCTACTATTATGATCGTCTCAGTTGGTAAACCAAACATTCATCGATCATTGTGCCATGCTAACATATAACATGCTCGTATTGTCTTGTCTTTATTTTATCCAGTATTAAGAAAAAATTGATAATTATCCGACAATACCTTAAGAAAATAAAACCGAGAATGTACTATGAAAAATAGGATTCAAAAAGCGCAAGCAATTTTTCTTTTTTCTACTATCATCTTCACAGGATTTCTCACCTCCTCAGTAATTGCAGGATTGGAGGGGCCCGTAGTTGATGCAATTTCCTACTATAACCAGGCAGTTGACGCCGCTTCAGAAGGATCCATCGATGAAGCTTTAATATTAATTAACAAGTCTCTCGAGATTCAGCCGGATTTCTATCTGGCTCAGGTAACAAAAGCTAGCCTCTATTCCCAAACCGGGAGACATTCACAAGCAGAAATAATTTTGAATGAAGCTGAAAAAACACATCCAGGTAATGTCTATGTACTTACAGCAAAAGCTTCCCTTTATCTGGAAACAGGACAGTATAAAAAAGCAATCCAAGTTGCAGATCATGCTCTTGCCATTGATCCCTCACTCATCGAAACCTGGATCATAAAAGGAACTGCACATGGAGGTCTTGGACAGTACGGTGAGGAATTGAATGCATCATCCCAGGCACTTCTCATAGATCCTGAAAATGAAGATGCATTATCAAATTACGAATTTGCACAAAAAGGGCTTATGTTGAATCAGAGTAATAGTGATCCAGTGAGGGCTGAGAAATCATCTCTTTCTCTTTCGTTACTTTTCGCGGGCGTCCTCTCCGCCGTGGCATTACAGGTTCTGGTTCGGAAGTAAATGATTTTTCAAATCTCTTTTTTATTTTTTCCTTGTTTTCTAGATTTTTTGGTTTATTTTGAAAAACATCTATTCGTTCCTCAGCTTTTAAGCAATATTCTGAAGAAATATCAATGCCCAGATATCGTCGTCCGGTTCTTGCTGCCACTGCAGTTGTAGTACCAGCCCCATTAAACGGATCAAGGATTATGTCATCTTTATAGCTGAATAGTTTCAGACATCGGTTCACTAATTCCTCTGGAAACATTGCCGGATGATTGTATTCTTTCATCCGCCTCTCAGGCCCGATGGACCATTTGGCTACCACCCAGGATTTAAACTCCTCATCGGTTATATCGGCATTTTCACTTTTTCCGGTTTTTTTAAGTGACCCTTTACAGAAAATTTCAATAAATTCCCACGTATATTTCAAATATGGACTACTCGGGCTTTTCCAACTCCCCCAGGAGGTGTATTTACAATTGTAATTATTTTTTTCCCATAAAATCTCCCCTTTCCAGATCATTTTCTGGTTCATAAAAAATGAGGAGATAAGATGGTGAAGAGGAATGTAATCTGAGAAGAGTGGCTGAACATTCACAATAAACCTGCCACCGAATTTTAATACTCTGATTCCTTCTGAAAATACGCGGTATAATTTTTCAAGATATTCCTCCCAGTGAGCACTATCACCTGATGAGGCATAATCTAATCCAAAATTATAAGGTGGAGATGTAATAATGAGGTCGATACAATTATCAGGAAGATTCTTAAGAATTTTTTCACTATCGCCACAAAGTATCTGGTTCTGATACTGTTTTGGCAATTCATTTACTTCTTGATGAAAAGTATTGCCCTCAATATAAAAATAAGCACCCCGCTCATTTTCTTTTTCTTTTCTTCCTGCTACTTTCCTTTCTGAAGCATATCCTGCATACACCCGCTTTCGATATCGTATCCCATAACTTCCAATTGAAAGGATTTTACTCATAAGGATTTCAAAAGGATTTTCCAGGCCATCAGAATATAATTGACATAAATTCGTCTTATCCATGTAATCCTGAATAGCTTTTTCATATTTACCAGGATCTAAAGTATATAGAAACGCTATCAGACTTTGAGCAGAAAAATTGAGAGAGATTTCATGAGGCTTAAACTGTTTATTTAATCTTGAAAGAATGTATTCTTCATCTGGAAGGAGAATCCGTGATAATTCTACGGTAACAATAACTGGATTTGTTAAAGAATGAGAAGAAACATCAGGTTTCATGAAGATATGCCATAATGATTCTCCGTTGTATCATTTACCATCATCGGAATAGTAACTTATACCATAAGAGTTTGATATGAAATATCGATGGATAAGATTCAAAGGAAGGATGATATGATCCCACCATTACAGAATGGATCATTTTTTTCAAAGTCGATTTATTACCCTTTAATACAAAATCTTCCCGGACCAGCATGTATTACAGACTCTAATTTCCAAATTCTCGCTACAAATAAAAAATTTTTAGAAATTTTTAGTTCAAAACATGCAATATCACAATATAGTACAATAAAACCATTATTTCAAAAAAATCATCCATTTTCAGGCATTCAGGAAGAGTTTAAAAAAATAATTGAAGGAAATAAATCACATTCAATCCAAATCATTCATTTTCAATCAGAAACTTATCATGAAAAATGGTATAAGATCCTGATAACTTCTATTCCAAACCCAGAAAAAGAAATAATACTGTTAATTTCAGGGTGTGATATCACAGATGAATGTAACCTAAAAACTGAACAAACCAGAATTAACGAGATACTCAAAATAATTCAGGATATTACCAAATCAGACCATCTTTACGATCACCCTGAAGAGCAAATTCAACAGGTAATGAGCAGGATTGGACTCATAACAAATATCCAGTATTGTTCGTATATGGAAATCGATGGATTAGGACCATATACTTCTATTCAGGAGCGGTATTTCTGGTCAAAGAAAAAAGGGTTCCTCATTGGTACTGATATAAATAATGTAAACCAGGATTCTGCTCTTTCTTCACTATTACAGATCCTTGTATCACATACGCCTATTGTATTGAAAAAACCAAAAGTATCCGGGCAGTTAAAATATTTATTCGACAAAAGAAAATCTGAATCAGCGTTAATTATTCCATTAATTCAAGGTATTTACCTATATGGTATGTTTCTGCTTTGGGATAGAGAAATAAGAGAATGGAGCCAGACTGAACAGACCGCTCTTATGATTCTGGCAGGAGTAATAGAAACGAAACTTGCCCGACGTCAAGTTGAAGATAATCTTGTCCGAAGCGAAGAAAAGTTTCAAAGTCTGATCGATCAGATTGGTGACATGTATTTTATGACTGATAAATCAGGAATCCTGATTCGTGTCAGTTCGTCTATGGCTAAAAACCTTGGATATCCGTCATCTCAATCACTTGAAGGAACATCTTTTGAAGAATTAATCCATTCACCTGAATACTGGCCCATTTTTCTTTCAGAAATCATCAGCGGAGAAAAAATTAAAGACTATGATATTCAGCTCCGGACATATGACAATAGGAGCATTTACTCATCCATTAGTTGTCGGCTCATATATGATGACGATGGATTATTACAAGGTATCGAAGGGGTTATCAGAGACATTTCCAGAAGAAAACAATATGGGGATCTACTTACCGATATTGAATGGAAATTAGAACAAGCTCAGAAAATTGCACGAATGGGAGTATGGTCATATGATATTCACCTGGAGCGGTTCAGAGTTTCGCCAGAAATATTTGCTCTTCTTGGGTTATCACAGGAACAAAACATAGTTACCATTCATGATTTTACATCCCGGACCATCCCTCAGGATTTAGATAAATTATTATCCTTTTTTCCCCGTGCAGTCGATCAAGGGATTGAATTTGATTTTGAATTCAGAATAAACCTTATGGAAAAAAAATTCAGATACCTTCGGATTAAAGGGAAACCCCTTATAAAAAAAGGGATTATTCACGGTTCTTTTGGGATTATACAAGACATTACTGAGAGAAAAGACGTTGAAAACCATTTAATGAAATATGCTACCGAACTTGAAGAAAAGACCATGGAACTTGATGCCATGAGAACTCAACTCCTTGACATGAATCGTGATCTAGACAACAGAGTTAGAAAACGTACAGTCCAGATAGATCAATTATTAAAACAAAAGGATGAGTTCATTCAGATAATCGGCCATGATCTAAAAACCCCCTTAACTCCTCTTGTTGCTATCCTTCCATACATTAGAAAAAAGATCGATGATCCAGAACTATGTGAACTTTTAGATAATTCGATTGAGGACGTTGCCACCATCAGAAAACTGGTGACTACAATTCTTGATCTGGCCCAGATGAATAGTCTGTATATGATCTCAGATATACAGGATATTTATATTTCAGAACTGGTAAATCAGATTATTAGTGATAATGCATATCTCATCCATCAAAAAAGTCTACATATAACAAATTCAATCCTATCTGAATACTCAGTGAAAATGTCTCCTGTTCATATTGAAACTATTTTTGGAAACCTTATCGGCAATGCCATAAAATATTCATTTATTGATGGAAATGTTCAGATAAGTGCTAATAATTACCAGGATTCAATTGAAATCATCATTAAAGATGAAGGAATAGGTATTGAATTAGAACATATCACAAGGATTTTTGAAGAATTTTACCGGGCGGATAATTCCCGCCATGAACGAGGATCTCATGGACTTGGACTTGCAATAGTAAAACGGGTCATTGAAATGTATCATGGGACAATATCTATTCAAAGTGAGGGGGCAGGAAAAGGAACTACCGTACATCTTCTCTTGAAAAAACATCCAGATATTCTTCTGAAGAAAAAACCTAAATTTTCTGAATCATTCAGTTCAAACAAAATGGTGAAAGTAGATGAACGAGCAAAAACACAAGGTCATGATCGTTGATGATGACTCACATGTCAGAATAGCAGTCCGTACAATTCTGGGCGATGCAGGATTTTCTGTAGTTACAGCAGATAGTGGAAATGAATGTATAAATATCCTTCAAAAAGGATTTTCTGGTGTAGTATTGCTTGACGTTATGATGCCTGAGATGGACGGGTGGGATACTATCAAAGCTATTCTTGATAACAGCCTGACAGAAGGTATCATAATTGTTATGCTCACTGCAAAAAGTGTTCCTGATACAAAGATGATTGGCCTTCAGGAGTATGTCATTGATTATATCACAAAACCATTTGACAATGAAGACCTCATTGAAAAAACCAGGTTTTTCATGAGTTATCTTCAAGATTAAGCCGAAATGGAAAAATAATCAAAATGAAAATTATTATTATTGGTTCGTCAACAGGTGGACCATATATTATAGAGTCTATTTTATCAGAATTTCCTGTTCTTCCTCTTACCATAATCATCGTTCAACATCTGCCTCCAACATTTACTAAAACATTTAAAAATCATATTACATCATTCACGAAAATGGAAGTAATCATTGCAGATAAAGAAACCAGGATTAAAGAACAACAGATCATTATTGCTCCTGCAGGGCATCATCTCATCGTAAAAAATAATCGTTATTTCCAGTTGGATGATGGTGAAAAACTCCACGGAGTCAGACCTGCTGTAGATCTGACTATGATGAGTATGCAAAAATTGAATAATGACAAGATAATGGGAATTATTCTTACCGGAATGGGACGGGATGGAGCCGAAGGACTTATCCATCTCCACCAATGTGGAGGTATAACAATTGTACAGGATCCAGCTACTGCTCCAATTAAAAGTATGCCTCAGGCATCTATTAAAACAGGCATCGTGGATTTTGTTCTAACACCTGAACAGATTCGCGAAAAAATAATTGCTTTTGGAAATGATAATTAAAATAAGAATGAAATTGACCACAAACAATTCAATATGTATCATACAATATTATGTACAGAACACAAGATTAGGACGAAAGGTATGAAAAATCTTCATAAACTATATTATATATCATTTGTGATATCGACTCTGATCCTAATAGGAACCCCAATCTATGCTGATGAAGGAAATGTAACAAACATCACAAATTATTCTGCAAATAATGAAACTCTGTTAACATCAGGAATTAAATATCCTTCTGATGGATTAGAAGCAACAGAGGGACTGGATTTAGGAGTTTCGGTGCAAGGATATGCAGACGCGGGACGAATCAGTACAGGTTTTTCGGGTTCATCAATCGAAGCACGAGGTGACAATCAAACTCCGTCGGTAGTTATGACATTTTCTGACAAGTCATCAGTAAGTGGACTTATTAAAAACTTTATGAAGTCGTTCCACTATGAGAGTGGAATAGATCTCTGATTTTTACCATCCGGCAATTACTTATTCTTTTTCCTCATTATTATTCAGGAAAGAAAATGGAAGAGGAAAACACGATATCAGGAAATATATCCAGAGTGTATCACTTGAAAGATTCATCTCTGTATATTAACCGGGAACTTTCCTGGATCCAGTTCAACCGTCATGTATTGGAAGAAGCAAAAGACCATACTCATCCGCTTCTCGAACGGGTCAAATTTCTTTCCATTTTTGCAAATAATCTTGATGAATTCTTTATGATCCGGGTATCCGGGCTTCATCAGCAATTACGAGAAGGAGTAATTAAGGCACCGCCTGATGGTTTAACACCAGGAGAACAGCTGGACGCAATATACAAAGCATTAGTCCCACTTCTTGAAGAGTCAGTCTCTGTTTGGAATGAAGATATAGTACCTGCCCTGAAAAATGAGGGAATTCTGATTCACTCATATGAGACTCTTAATGAAGGGCAAAAACGATATTTAAGAAATTATTTTATTAAGGAAATATTTCCTGTATTAACACCACTGGCATTTGATAAATCTCATCCCTTCCCTTTTATTTCGAATCTGGCATTGAACTTAGCAGTTATCCTTCGTGAGCGAGGACAAAAAGAAGAGTTATTTGCACGGATAAAAATTCCAAATAAATTATTCCCTCGCTTAATTCTAGTAAAAACAGATGATGAGGAACATGAAGAACGAGGGAAATCAGAATTTATTTTTCTTGAAGAGATTATTGCAGAAAACCTTGACCTGCTCTTTCCAGGTATGGATGTAAGAGCTGCTTATCCTTTCCGGGTTACCCGTGATGCTGATATTGAGATTGAAGAAGATGAGGCGGATGACCTTCTCACAGCTGTTGAAGAATCTATAGGGAGACGGTGGGTAGGAAAACCAGTACGGATAGAAGTCTCATCATGGATGGATCAATCAGTCTGTGCCATGATGGCAGAAAAAATGACTGATTATCCCCATATGTTTTACCGGTTGGGAGGTCCTATCGGTATGGCAGATCTTATGTGTCTGCTTGATTTAAATCGGCCTGATTTAAAGGACACTCCATTTGTTTCATCAGTTCCAAAACGAATTGATAATGAGCCAAATCTTTTCAATAAAATAAAAGCAAGGGACATGATGCTTTTTCATCCATATGAAAGTTTTCAGCCAGTTGTGCAATTTGTCCTTCAGGCAGCTCATGATCCAGATGTTCTTGCTATTAAAATGACCTTGTATCGGTCAGGTTCGAAATCTCCGGTCATCCGGGCATTATTGGATGCAAGAGAAAATGGAAAGGCAGTATCGGTTGTTGTTGAGTTGAAAGCAAGGTTTGATGAAGAAAACAATATAGGTTGGGCAAAAGCACTTGAACATGCCGGAGTCCATGTAGTCTATGGAATAATGGGGCTGAAAGTTCACGCAAAATTATGTCTTGTAGTCAGGCGTGAACGTGAGGGTATTGTCAGATATGTGCATATGAGTTCTGGTAATTATAATGCAACCACAGCCAGAATATACACGGATATAGGACTTTTCACAGCCGATCCGGAGATCGCTTCTGATGCTTCTAATCTTTTCAATGCCCTTACCGGATATTCCAACTATATGGCATATAATCATCTCATGGTCTCTCCAAAATATATCAGAAGAGGTATTCTTTCACTTATTGAGCGTGAAATCCATCGGCAAAAAGAACACCAGGATGGACATATCATACTAAAACTAAATGCCCTCCAGGATGCAGAAATGATCCGGGCATTATACCGTGCATCACAGGCCGGAGTGAAAATAAATCTTCAGATAAGGGGGATATGTTGTTTAAGACCAGGTATACCCGGAGTATCAGATAATATTACAGTCACCAGTATTGTCGGAAGATTCCTTGAACATTCTAGAATTTATTATTTCCATAACGGTGGAGACGAAATTGTCCTGATGGGGAGCGCTGATCTCATGCCAAGAAACCTGAACCGCCGCATTGAGGTATTATTTCCGATACTTGACCCGGGAATTAGAAATGAGATTATATCTACCATTCTTCCAATTCATTTACAGGATACCGTAAAGAAACGAATGCTTCGATCTGATGGCTCATACATACGTGTTCGTTCAGAAGAAAATTCGATACATGCCCAGGAATGGCTCATATCACATCGTGGACTTTGGAATGACCATCTACATGAAGAGCCAAAATGTGATATCCTCAAGAATGTGGACATTTAAAAAAAAAATAGAGGGAAATAAGTTTTGACGACTGGATTTGAACCGATACTGGGTATAGATCCTGGTTTTGCCAGATGTGGATATGGGCTTATCGGAAAAGAAAAAAATTACCCGATAGCACATACCTGGGGATGTATTCAGACAACCCCAAAGACTGGAGATACCTCTATTCGGCTTTTGACAATATTTGAGGGCATTGATGATCTTATCGAAACATATAAACCCTCATGTCTCTCCTGTGAAAAATTATTTTTTTCCAGAAACACAACAACGGCAATGCAGGTGAGTGAAGCACGGGGAGTTATTCTTCTTGCTGCAGCAAAAAATCACATACCGGTGTATGAATATACTCCAAATCAGGTAAAGCTTGCAATAACTGGATCAGGGAAAGCAGATAAAAAACAGATTCAAATGATGATTGCAAGGTTGCTCCGATTATCTGAAATACCACAACCTGATGATGCTGCTGATGGATTATCTTTGGCCTTATGCCACATGAACTGGATGAGAACGTATAGATGATTGCACGTATACGTGGACCGGTTCTCAATAAACAAGATGGATTTGTAATTGTTGAAGCTGGAGGACTTGGATATAAAATCAGAATTCCAGAATCTAATCTGATACATATTGAATTACAGAAAGAAACCATTCTTTATACTGAATTGATTGTCAGACAGGATCAAATTTCATTGTATGGATTTCAAACACCTGAAGAAGTTGAATTGTTTAGGCTATTGATATCTGTTTCTCATATAGGACCACAGACAGGACTTGCATTATTAAGTAAATTTTCAGTCCAGGAAATCTGTGATGCGATCTCTTGTAAAAAACCAGATAAACTTTCACAAGTTCAGGGTCTTGGGAAAAAGGGTGCAGAACGTATTATTCTGGAGCTTCAAAATAAAGTTCCGGAATTTATCAAAACAACAAGTCATTCAACTCTCTCATCATGTATCCAGGATACTATTCTTGCACTGCAGTCATTAGGATACACCCATGAGGAAAGTATTGCTGCCATTGAAAAGATTCAAGGTAATAATTCCAATATGAATTCTTCAGAACAGGTAAAAGAAGCGCTCAAACATCTTCGGAAAAAGTAAAGAAATATGCAGACGAGATTTGTAAGCCCAGTGAATCGAGATGAAGATACTGAAGAGCCATCTGTCAGACCCGGATATCTTCAAGATTTTGTTGGACAAGAACCAGTGAAAGATGCGTTGATGGTTGCTATCACATCTGCCATTAAACGCAACAAACCTCTTGATCATATTCTGTTTTCAGGCCCGCCAGGACTCGGAAAGACAACACTGGCTCACATCATTGCGCAGGAAATGTCAGCAGGTATTGAAACAACGAGTGGTCCGGTGCTTGATCGGCCAGGAGATCTTGCAGCGCTTCTAACTCCGTTAAAAGACCATGACATCCTTTTTATTGATGAAATCCACCGACTCTCACCTGTCATCGAGGAGATTCTCTATCCGGCGATGGAAGATTACACAATCGATCTCCTCATAGGAGAGGGACCGTCTGCCCGTACGATTCAACTCCCTCTCGAGCGGTATACGTTGGTTGGAGCAACAACAAGACTTGGTCTTCTGGGATCTCCATTCAGAGATCGGTTTGGAATTATTCTTCGTCTGGATTTATACGATCCCGCAGATTTACAAATTATCATCACGAGGTCTGCTGGTATTTTAGCTATTCCCATAACTCATGAAGGGGCAGAAGAGATTGCCATGAGATCTCGTGGAACACCACGGATAGCAAACCGTCTGTTAAGAAGGGTTTATGATTATGCAATAGTCAGAGGATCTGGTTCAATAGACAAAGAAATAGCAAACTCAGCTCTTTTTGCCCTTGGAGTCGATAAAAAGGGACTGGATGTCTTGGATAGACGAATTCTAGAAGTTATTGCACATGATTTTAGTGGAGGACCGGTTGGTCTGAAAACTATCTCAATTTCTGTTGGAGAGGAACCAAGAACAATAGAAGATGTGTACGAACCATATCTTATAAGAATTGGTTTTCTTAAACGAACACCACAAGGAAGAATGATCACTCCTTCAGGAAGTGAACATATGAGTTCAGTTATCACGCAGAATTTTTCATCTTGTTCCTGATTCCCCTGCAAGCTTGTATCGTATTGCGATCAATATTTTATTACATGAAACGATCGCAGCGACTATTTTTCATTTTTATTATTTACTTCCTTTTCATACCTGGTTCACTTTCAGAAAATGAATCAACCAATCTTTCGATTCTTGAATATGAGATGCATTTTACACCGGATCTTTCAGTATCTGATCTACAGTATCCGCAAACAGTAAAAACAGGAGAAGATGTAACCGGTTCAATAATCGTCTCAAATAATGGTCCAGTATCAGCCACCAATGTAGTAACAGATTTCATTCTGAAAAAAGATGGATTACAGGGTGAAGAAATCATTTGGCTGGGCAGTAAATCAACAGAAATAATGCCTCCCGGCCAGCGAGGGAAAATTCCTTTTGTTTTTTCTATACCTAAAGGACTGACTGAAGGAGATTACCATCTTGAAGCAATCATTCAGGCCTATGAACAGGAATTTTTTACTCATAACAATAGAATTCAAACAAGCACCCCCATAAAAATTATTCAGGGTGAAAAATGGAAGTGGGGACATACAAATCTTCAGATTGTAATTGATTCCATCGATACAAATCTGACCTCGCCTGGATCTCCTCTTCGAATATCCTATTCAACGATAAATCAAAACAAAGATACTGCTGGAAGTTATCAAACCGCATTTATCCTTTCACCAGATAAAAACTTATCATCAGGAGGGTATAGGATTCGTGAAGAACGAGCATTTTCTGTTCTCAGTTATATGAATGAAAAGGGTTCATCAGTTGATCTCATCCCTGAATATGTGCCTCCAGGAGTTTATTATCTCATCAGTGTTGTGGATTATACAGGAATGATTCAGGAAACAGACGAGGCTGACAATATATTCATTTATTCTGATCCAGTCACCATTACCTATCCGGATGATATTTATTCAGATTCATATGCAGATTCAATATCCGGGTATCTTTACCTCAAAACGAATAAATATAGAGAATATCTTGGTCTTCGTCCATTGGAATTTGATGATGATTTACGAAAGATTGCATTCGATCATTCTCTGGATATGATTGAGCGATCATATTTCTCCCATTATACTCCGGAAGGAATTGATCCTGCTGGTCGGGCACAACTGGCTGGATATGATATAAACCGAAAGATGGATGATGGGAGTATCAGAACAGGAATAGCAGAAAATATTATCCGTATTGCTTCAGGTCATACGATTGGAAAAGCATATACCGGATTTGTTGATCCAACAACACCGGAGGAAATTGCTGATGTGATGATGATAGAATGGATTAACAGCCCTGAACATAATAAAAATCTTATCAATCCAACAATTGAAAAAGTTGGAATCGGAGCAAAATTTGATGGAGAGTTTTTTTATGCAACCCAAAATTTTTTTTAATTTTTCATTGGTACTGGGTTTGATTCATTGAATGGAAAATGGTAACAATATCTGCATAATCAGCACGACCATTTTTATTAAAGTCTATACGTAGTGAAAGATTACTTTCACCAATCCAACGGAAATTATGGAAGAGAAGAACCAGATCATGCATATCAAGATGACCATTCCCGTTTAGATCTTCGAATCTGCCATCATTATCTGGATCTTTCATCTCCTTCATTAACGTCGAATTAAAACCGACTGGTATCATAATATCCGCACGATATTCAAGGTTTAATGCATCTGAGTTTTCCGGATCACGAATGAGGGTACTGCTGCTTATCTGAGCAGATGATACCCCTGCAAATCCTGTCTGTGCAGACGCTTCCTTATATGGTGATTGAGTAGTATTGGTTGACTGTGATCCAGCAAATACACAGGAAAGATCCTTTGAATTCTCTTCAGATCCTTTCAAATACGTAGCCACAGCATGTTCAGATGCCTGAATTGAACGATCACCGTCTGATGTATATGTTACCATTCGTTCCGAGGAAATACTTTCAGATCCTGATGTAGATCTAATTTCATCATTATTTCCTCCATTTGTCATAATGTCCTGATAATACACTGCTGTACCAGATGATACCATAGATGTGTCAGTTTCATTCTTGGTGTAGTACTTCTCAACTATTGTTTTATCATGAACAAAACCTTCCCCAGAGGAGGAACCCATGATATTCAGATCTTCACTACCCTGATACAAACGATTGAATGTTCGTATCAGGCCGGAAATCAATGTCCTGTCATAAAGTTTTATCTCACCGGTATTTGTTAAAGATTGACCGGTAAATGTGGTGATAATTGTCCCTTCAGTATACTTGTCTGTGCTATTAACGCCAGAATTTCCGATGTTAAGAGAATAATCTAAATTCCCGTCTATATGTCTTGCAGTAGAAGATAACTGAAGTTCTTTCGCATTTACAATACTGAACGAAGCAGATTGACCCTTAAATGATTGTTGGGATACTTCATAGGGATTGCCAAAGCACAACGTTCCTTTTGATTGATTTGAAAGAATATTTGTTGATGCATAAATAGATTCATCGGATATAAGATGGGATCCGGTATCTCCGGCAGAATACCCGATAATTTTTTGAGTTTGAAGGACTGGCGACACAGCTTCTTTTCCAGTCATACTGAGGTGTTTATTGAGAGTTAACGCCCCACCATTTGTCATGAGCGAATCAGAATACACACCAGTAATATTTGTTCCGTTCTCATCACTCCCAGACCATAACCCGGTAAAACTATCTCGCACTGGTCCGGTTGTGTCAATTATTGTTCCAATTGAGTAATCTGCGAAGACAAAAAATCCATTCATGCCTGTACTTATGAAGATTACTATAACCAAAATTATCCTGAGACCTAACGGTAGCGGAGACATGAACGCTGATGAAGTATTGATGTAATAAGTATAAAATTAGTTGTATAAATGATAATAAATACAATCAGGATAGGTTTAAAAATTTTAGTTTCATTTTTTGTAAAAATCCCACTCTTTCAGGTTCCCTGAAAAAAGTCAGTTCTATTCCATATTAAATAATAGACAAGGCTAATAGTAATATTTCCGATAGCAAAAAAGAATTAAATCATTTAAGAGTTTTTTCCAGATAATACAATTTCACCATATGATCCGGATGGTATCGTTCCTTTGCTTCGCGAAGTCCAGGTATTCCCATATCACTCTCACGATTAATATACTTATACCGATCCTGAAGGTGTAATGCAGTCTGAAAATTTACTTCCTTGTATATACCTTCACAGTCCGGAAGACCTTTTTCATAATGAACAACAGCAGTTTCCGGGTTTAACTCTTCAAATATCGCAATAGCACCAATCTCTCCCCGGGGATTTACGGTAATGCCAGAAAAATTGAGCTCTGAAAAATAATTAATCGCTTCATGGATAGCCTCTTTTTCATGTTTTAAAATAGTATACTTATCGCATTCTCTTTGTGCACACCATCTAATTAAAAATTCTAAAACATCATCCATGTTAGCTTCGGATATTTGTTCTATAGTCGAAGGGCACTTTTTTCTAAACCGATTCAGATGTTTGCGAACAGTAAGAAAATCCTGTCCTGGAAGAGTGGCGAGAATATCTGATCGATACACATAATCAAAAAAATCTCTATCCTGCTTAAAAATCAAATCAGGCCGGTTTTTTTCTACCCAACTCAATTGCCATGGCTCTAGTATCAATAAAGGAGCATCATCATGAAGCTCCTCAGCAAGTTTTATTGTTGCTTCAAAGACTTCAGGATTCAATGAACCCAGGGGAAAACGATATGATCGGTAATTTTCCGTTTCGCCTTTAATAATAAGAGAGTCTTCATGTTCGCAAATTGAATAATTACCATATGAGCGCCAACAATACAGTGTTCCAAATGTATTTTCAGAATGTTGTATTGGATATTTTTTAAAAATGCGATCAAAAATTACTTTGTCTTCTATTTCAATTGGATGAAAATCTTCTTCATGTAACTTCATTGAAAAATCCTATCTGCTATGTAAAAGAAATATCTGGTTTTTATTAGAAATAAAACATGATTTTTTATAAAATGATTCTGTATTTGGTTCTGCAACCAGCATAATTTTTAAAAGACCAGCCTTTCTGGCCTCATTTACCAAAGATTGAAGAAGAGCTTGTCCAATTCCCTTACCACGGAAATCTGAATGAACGCATAAATCCTGAATAATACCTATGCTTATGCCATCAGATATTATACGCCCCATCGCAATTGTCTCACCAGATGTTACATCAATTCCAACAATGAATCTATAACTTGCCTTGATAAGGCCGGGAATTTCGTCAGGAGAATACTCTTCTTTCCACCATCCAGCTTCCTTATATAATCGGACAATTGAATTCGTATTCCAGGACTCAACTATAGTGAATTGAATATGATTCATAATGAGAAATTGATCTAATTTTGTTTTCATTATAAATTGGTTTTTCTGATGTAAATATTATCAGATAAAGAAAATATCGGTTCAATATATATTTTTTAGTATCTATACATATAGACTAGTAAATATGGAAATACGCAGAGTTCAAATGACGGGAGGTTCTTCCTATGTAATTACCCTACCGAAAGACTGGATTGAATCGACCCACATTAAAAAAAATGATCCCCTAGGTATAATGGTTCAACCAGATGGAACCCTCCTTATTACAAAGAATACTACTGGTGACCAGATTCAAAGAATTAAAAATCTCGAGATAGAATCCGGTACAGACCCAGATTTCTTTTTGCGAATATTAATAGGAGTTTATATTGCCGGATATAATGCCATACATATCACAACCAAGGACCGTATGAACGGAAATATCCGCATGAAACTGCGTGAATTCTCCAATATGGTAATAGGACCTGAATTTATAGAAGAAACAGATTCTAGTGTTCTCATTAAAGATCTTTTAAATCCTCTTGAGATGCCAATTCAAAATTCTCTCAAACGGATGTTTGTCATTGTGAAGGGGATGTATACTGATGCGATTGATGCATTCATTGCACATGATTCAGACCTTATCTCTGATGTTATAGAACGCGACAATGATGTAGATCGACTGTTCTGGCTTATTGCACGACAAACAAATATGATCATGCATAACGTGCACCTATCTAAAAAGATGAATGTCAATGCATCAGAAATGCTTCCACATTTTCAGGTTGCTCGAATTATTGAGCGAGTTGGAGATCACAGTGTACGAATCGCAAAAAATGCACATAAAGTCCATGGAGAAGAAATACCACAGGAAATATTAGAACAAATTCGGGCAGCGTCAATGGGAGCGCTAAAAACTTTTGAAAAAAGTGTTGAGTCCTTTTTTACCCATGACCTCAAAAAAGCAAATAAAACAATAGAATATATGAAAGATCTCGAAGATACTTTTTCTAAAATCAATACCGACCTTTTGGCCCTTCCGGCACATCTGGCAGTACCGGTTCGCAATATCACGGATAGTATCAGAAGATCAGGAGAATATTCAGCAGATATTTCTGAAAATGTAATTAATTATGAGATGATGATTGAGAAAAAAACCTAATAATTTATATTTGGTTCATATCCTGAAGAAGCGTTTTTACATCCAACCAGATTACTAATTCTGTGCTTTCTTTATCCTTATCTTTTATTTTTTTCTTAATTATTCCAAGAATATGTGAAGATTCATCACCCGTTGTCGCTGTTTCATCAACCTGACTAGCATTAAAGGTAGATACAGTAAGCACATCATCTACCATAATCCCTATTTTTGAATGGGTAATCCGATCATCTAACACAATTATTCGTGTTTCTTCTTCACTTGTTGCAGTACCGGAGGTTATTGCGAGTTGTTGTTTTAAATCTATGATAGTTGTAATCTCACCACGTAAATCTATGATTCCTTTAATATATGAAGGGCTATTTGGTAGTTTTGTAATACGTGTATATTCAACGACTTCTTTCACATCAAAAAGATCTATTGCAAAATGTTCCTGCCCCAGAAGAAACTCAACAACTTGAAATGATTCTTCCGCTCCATCATCATGTGACTTTCCGTAACTTTTATTCGCAAATAGTCCACTAGTTCCATGAGACATTGAAGATGATATACCCGGAATATTGCCGGCCATGAATTACAGATGGAACCTCAATATAAAAAAAATCTTTTATAAAAAATAATGTGTTATCAGCATTCACAAAAAACACAAGGTCCAATGACCAACTGACCAATATTGACATTATTCGATTTATCGAGTTCTGGAAGTTCTTCACCACAATAGGACATAAAGGAACATGGATCAATAACTGAGAACCAATAGTATTCTCCATTCATGAGATCTCCAGGAACAGTAACCGTGATTGTATTGGTCAATTGCTCTCCTACACAGATTTTGTTGATCTCCCAGATTCCCAGATATCTGGCAGTTGATGGATCAAAATCCGCATATGGAGAGATGTAATAGGCAACCGTTACATGCTCAGCACATCCATTTCCAATATTTGTAATTGTATCAATAATTTCTGCATCTTTCCCGGGTTCACCACAAGGGAATTTAGTAAGAACGTGAGTCAGATCAGGAATCCGTGCTGCAGGGTTATATTCCACACGTACAGGACGATTTCCGGTCCAATAATTATTTGCAGTATTTCTCTCAGGTGGGTTTGAGGTAACCGTTATCTTTTTTGTAAGATAGTAAATACCTGACCTGACAGAATCCGGTATTCCAACAGTTTCTTGTGATGTGCGTGTCTCTCCAGCTTTCAGATTGTGAATTGTCCACCAGCCGAGATGGCGGGCATTAGATCCATCATCCTGGGTAGCGACCAAGTATTCAACCCTTACTATACCTGCAGTAGATCCTCCAATATTTGTAACCGAATCGGTAATTTTTGCACCTTCACCAATATACATCACATCCGGATAGTCTGTTTTTACTGTCATTATATCCGGTTCAGATGTGGTTGGCTCTACCGGTGCAATGGATATTACCGGTGTCGGAACAGGTTCACGTTCTGCAATAGAATATGACTCATCCGAAACCCAGTATACATCAGAATTTTCTGACACCAAGTCAAGAGGAATAAATGATGTTATTATGAAATATTCAGAATTTTCAATATCAGAAGGGACTGGAAATATTGTTTCTACGGTCTGTTTTTCAGAAGGTTTTACCTGAATGAAATCAGATTCTCCAAAAAAAATCACATCATCAGAAATGAGACCGGTTTTGGAGAGATAATATGATAATTTTGTTTCAACAGAATGGGTTTCATTCAGGTTTTCAATTGTTGACGATAATCGTAGCATCTCTCCATTTTCAGCGGTCAGAAAATTTTCTTCATTATACCCCAATCCAAAAAATTCAGGACCATTATTGACATATAATGCCTTTTCATTTCCCGGAATAAAGGAGTCTGGTTTAGAACTCACAATCAAATCAGAAAGGAGGATTACTCGACGGAGTTTATATGATCCGGATTTAATCTCCATTGATATCGGAAACGACACATTTACAGATTTTTGTCCACCAGGAACCAGGTTTTGAATTGATATATTACCTAAATAAAAATCTGGGTTTGATCCGGTTTCATCCTGCAATACATACCCAATCGAAAAAAAGCCAGTTGATTGTGTCCCTCTGTTTCGAACAGTATCAACAATTCGAAGATAAGTTCCAGCATCTACATAACTGGGAATGTCCATCCTTATTCCAATAATATCCAAATTGACAGTATCATCTGCAGTAACAATCCCACCAACAGAACTCCATTCACCTGTTATGAGATGAGGAGATCCAATACAGATAAAAAAACACGTAATAGATATTGTAAGAAATAAAAATCTGTTTAAAATAAAATCAGTATTCATATATGAGGATATCTTTTCGCTCATGAAAGTCTTTTGGGCAAAAATTTTAAGAGTCCCCGGTATATCGAAGTATGATACCAAGAACAGTTATAAGAGCTAGAAAAGCGGAAATTGGAGATAAGGGAGTTTCCTCTTTTGGAGCGCTTTTCAATAGAAGTTCTTTATCAATACGATATTTTACCACATCAGGGTCTATAGAAATGGCCATATCATATGCCATAGAAGCCTCTTCATATTTTCCTAAAAGACCATATGCAGTCCCCATGTTATCATACGCCATCGAAGAATTCGGAACAAGCATGACTGTTTCATTCCAGGCCATTATTGCTTTCTCATAATCTTTCATTGCCGCATATGCAAGGCCGGTATTATACCATGCATTCGCTGATAATGAAGGATCAATTTGTTTGGCCTGCATCCAGAGTTCAATTGCCTTATCAAGAGACCCTTGTGCATAATGCTCATTCCCGATCTCAAACAGGTCTTCTCCGGAATAAACCGGTGCACCAGAGGCGCCAATAACCAGCATAGGGATTAGAAATAAGATCGGATATTTTTTCAGCATCCTGATACTCGTACCTATCTGTATTCTGCCCTTGTTAAGATTCTTCTCCTATCAAAGGTTTTGTATAAAAAAGGTTATGAAGATCCTGCAGCTCCGACAACAATAGACAGAGAGGATACAATCTCCGGTATCATTTCTATTGGAATGCCCATTACCATTTCATTCTCTTCTATTCCTGAAAATTTTCTGGAGCCATCGCATCCAAGAGAGAAATTAGGTGACCCTGAAAGATAGACCTGCGCACATGCATCAGAACATACCGATTGAATACCTGAGAAATTCGAATTAATTCTACCACCCAGACGATATAAACTACTTTGGGCCAATTTCAGCATTGATTTCGGTTTCGTGATAATCAAAACAAGTGTAGGATCAAATGGAGTTGTTTCAAGGGGGGCATATAGCGTAGCATGCGTGGTAAGTGATTCAACATGGGGAACACGATCAATTGTTCTTTTACAGGCAGGCCATGAATCAAATTTACCAAGTTTATAATAAAATTCTCCGGTTTTTAGACTTTGAGTAAGCTCACGAAGCCCAAGCGCCCATGATCCTCCCATACAGGCATGATTCTCCACCGTTGAGTAAAAAATCATCCCTTTTTTCCTTGCCATATCCACCATCTGGCAATGGCGGATTGTTTCAGTAATATGTGTCATACCGGCTGGAATATCTTCTGCAGATTTACAGATTTTAAAGGCAACCGGAGAGCCATCCAAATTGAGGGTTTTCTTTAATACATTCGATGCTTCAGCATAATCAAATCGTGTTCTAATAGTGTCCTGCATGATACTCAGTCCTTTGGAGGATATCATACAGGAACCAAATTAAAACTTTCTTTTTTACTTAAAGATGCCGTAGTTTTCTATTAATCTTTTCAAAAAAATTCTGTCCTGCTTCGAGAAATAAGGCAGGACTATCGCTTTTTGTAAGTTCTACAACACAATTTTTCTCAAGATGGATCTCTGTCTGACCATCAATAACCAATTTTGCAGGTTTTGTTGCCTCAAGAGTTACTGACACAGTCCTTGAAGAATCTATGAGATGGGGTCGGTTTGAAAGCATAAATGGGGCCAATGGTACCATTAAAAATCCTTCCACCCGTGGATCTACGATTGGCCCTCCTGCACTCATTGCATAGGCAGTAGAACCAGTTGGAGTGCTGATAATAAGACCATCAGCTCTGAATCGTTCAGCTATTTTTCCATTAATATGTATAAGAAATTTGAGCATTTTTGCAGGGCGATCAGTTACTATTAATGCTTCATTTAATGCGGTACCGATAACATCCCCATTCAAACGAAGTTCAATTCTCATTCGCGCTTCAACCTGAAGTGGTTTTGAAAGACGGTTTACCAATTCGGCAGTATCATCAGGCTCAATGTCTGCAAGAAAACCAACCTCTCCATAATTTATACCAACAATCGGTACCTGAACCGGCATTCGCTGCGTTGCAAGAAGAATGGTTCCATCCCCTCCAATCACAACAACAAGATCTGGAGATGAATCAGGATCAAAAAGAAAATCAGTGCTCTCCAATAGGTTTTTCTTACATTTATAAACTGAATGCCCATGTTGAATGAGTAATCTCTCTACATCTTGAGAGAAAGATTCTGCACGAGAGTCAGCATGACGGCATACGATGAGGATGTGCAATAAAACAGGCACCATTATCACCGCAGATATTCAATTACTTTTCCGTGAAGACATTTATTTGTACCAACGAGACAATTACCAATATTGACTTCATCAGGAAGAACAAGTCTGTTTCCGTCACGATCACTTACAATACCTCCTGCTTCCTCAAGTATCAGAATCCCTGCTGCTGCATCAGTTGCCCGAAGGGTCTGGCGTAGATCAACAAACCCATCAATTTTACCTGCACCTACATAAGAAAGTTCGAGAGCTGATGCTCCAAATTGACGGAAGCGTCTGATTTTCCGGATAAGATTAATGACCCGATCATATTGGAAATGTTTTCCATATACGCTCATGGCACTCGCTTGTAATTCAGAAATATCAGATACACAAAGAGGTTTTTTATTTAAAAAAGCCCCACCACCTCTTTTAGCGGTAAATAGATCACCGTTAGCGAGATTTCCAACAAAACCCTCTTGTAATATTCCTTCTTTCGCAAAAGCTAAAGATACGGCATAAAAGGGGATATTCATTATTGCATTATATGTACCATCTACTGGATCTAAAAAGATTGTCCCCTTTTCTCCATCCATTTCTACTTTTCCGGCTTCTTCACTAATAAGAAGATTACAAATACCGTTTTTTCGAAGTTCTGATAATGCAATATCCTCCGCAACCTTATCTATATACTTGGTAGGAGTTCCATCAGCCCCAATTCCGGTAATGACCCCAGCTTCGGGTGTTCCGATGAGAGGAGTGATAGCTATTCGTATTAATGTGAATATAGAATTACTGACTGAGTAAAAGTCCATAGCGGTTTCCTGATCTCTATTCCGGACGGTGTATTTATGTAAGGGTGACACGTAAATATAACCAGCTTTTCCCAAGGTGTTTTATGAAAGAGCAGACTGAAGTTGGTAAGCTGAAAGAAGGAAAATATCTGTTAGTAGATGATGAACCGTGTAAGATCCTGTCAATATCTGTATCCAAACCTGGGAAACATGGAGCTGCAAAAGCTCGTCTTGATGTCATGGGTATTTTTGATGGCGTCAAGCGGTCCATTGTCCAGCCGGTATCAGCAAAGGTATACGCGCCTATTGTTGAAAGGAGAAATGCGCAGGTGATATCAATCGCCGGTAATGTTGTTCAGATGATGGATCTTGAAAGTTTTGAAAATTTTGAGGTCACCGTTACTGACGATGTCATTGACAGAATAGAGGCAGGAAAGGAAACGATGTACATTTATTCCATGGAAAAAAGAAAGATCGATTTCCTTTAATCTTATTTTCTCGCACTCATTCGTCTCTTAATTAATGAAGTAATTTTCTATTATGCAATAATTTCTGAATTGTATTTGTGGCTTATTCACTGATAATATAACGTTATGAAAACATTTTCCAGTAACATGTATCAGGGTTTGTTCTTCCCCTAGTTCGGTTGAAAATGTGAAAATAATAAAAGTTTATTAAAACATCAGTTTAATAAAAATTCAACCAAATGAGAAAATATTAAAGAAATTTTTTTAGTACCGAATGACAGGGCTATTTACAAATTTCCATTTATTATCTACTTTCTTCAATTCTATGTCAAATGGAACGTATTTCTCATATCCATTATAATCTATTTTAAAACTTCCTTTTATTGTTGCATCAGTACTTTGAACAAGTTTGTTGGTTTTCCCCAGGTAACCACGTAATGAAACATCATTGAGAATGGTATCTTTAATGATAATGCCAGCTGCTCTTGCTTGCATATAATTACTCATAATTAATTTCATATCATCGGAAGAATAATTATGAATATCAATATATTCTGATAAATTACTGAAATATTCCGGGCTGATTATTTCATTAAAATTATTAACAAAGGAATTTAGCATGAACCGAATGTTCTCTTTCTCATTTTTAGATATTACATCCTCATCTGACTGATTTTGTGTCCAGGTTGCTTCGGGCACTAATATTTGGATGTTATATGAATCGATACTCTGTGTAGATACATCAAAGGTATAATTACCTGGTCCATATATTCGTTCTTTCCACGGTCTTGGATCTTTTATGTATCTCCACTTTTCTTCCCATGCATCCTGATATTCCTCTGAATCAAAATATTCCTTTTTCCCTTTTTGTGTCATTATTTTTTCAGCTTCTTTTTTATGCACAGCCTCATCCCATTGTAACGGATCAATACCACCACTGGGAGTAATGACAATAGGAGGTTCACTTGGGTCATCTAAGTTGGTGATAACCATTTGAAAGACAGGTTTCATGTAACCGACAGTCTCCACTAATGCCGGAATAGATCCCGTTTCATATTCAGTTGTCTCTGTCTCAAATGGAGGTGTCGCGTTTGGTTCTTCATCCTTGGGAATTTTCGTTAATACAGTGTCTTTACTTGGCCTAAATGAGGTTTCACCTTCAACTCTTTGTTTATTCGGTACTAATATTGGAATTGGATTTCCACTTAGATACAAAAGAGTAAAGTTACCTTCATAACTAACATTAGGTTCCTTATATTGACGATTGAATTCAAAGACTTTGTCATCTTGTGGATTTGCAATTTCAGTTCTATAATCAACCGTATATATAATATCCCAATATCCATACGGGATAGAAATTGGGTTTGAAATTACTCCTGTAACACCACTAAAATTAATATAGGTATTCATTTTTGTAGTATTAACAATCTGATCTGATGGATATACCCGCCCCCAGGGTTTTGTTTCATATTTTTCTTTTATATCCAAAGGTTTGGGATTACCATCCCATGTTGGGACAGGAGTGGGAGTCGGGATTACCTGAATAATATGTTGAGTATTATAGGTAACATTTGAATCAGTATCTACAATTTTTACAGTCCAATTCCCTTCCGATAACATTAAATTTTCAGCTCGTAATTTCCCACCATCTAATGTTATGTTATATGTTTTATTTTCTGAATCCGAAAAAACCCGAACTAACATTGTTTCCTTAAAGTTCTCTCCAATTACATCAATCGAGGCGGTAGGATCTAAAGGCTTCATAGTATCCGGAGTAATGGATTTAATGAGAGGTACTTGTGATAAGGGACGATCAGATCTTGATGATTCTTCAAACCTATTCTCGTTATTAGGGGATGTATTATTATTTGAAAAAAGACCAGATATTTCATCTGGAATCAGTTTCGCTTCTTTTCCCGTAACTAACGGCTTTATATACATCGCCATAATAAGGACGATAATTATCGCCACAAAAATTACAAGAATATCCCGTTTTTCCATATGCATCCTTATGTATCGCGAATATATTTTAAAGGAATTTGAATTATGATCCTATACTCTTTTAACTGATTTGCCAGAATACTCATATAATACTCCTTTCCTCCTTCAAAAAATCTGAATTCACGTGGATCAGGTTCCTTACCATTACGCCAGCTTATTGTTCTGATAGTCTTTTCTTCTTTTTCACTTTTCTCTATAACATCTATTGAAAAAGATGCTGACATATCTGCTGGAGTTACATTATAATGGAGTTCCCAGTATGGTGTTGGTATTCTGAACGGTGATGTTGAACCGGTATATTTTCCAATAATTTCGGCATAATTCGTCATCTGGATTGCTGGCATCGGATCATCTGGATTTGGTTGCCAGGTCATTGGTGTAAGTGTCGGAGTTGGTGCCTGAACATTTGTTGCTGTGGATATTGGTTGCGTTTCTTCTGGTATTTGAGTCTGTTCAGGTGTTAATACAACTTCCGTGTCTACTGGGGCAATAGTGTAAGGAGTTTCAGGATAAATTTCATAATCTGAACTCTCTGTTACGGGAGGAGACTCTGGAAGGAAGATTACCGGTTGACCCGTAATTACTGGCTTTACTACTACTGCCATTATAAATACCACTATAATTGCTGCTAAAATGACTATTATATCCCGCTTCTCCATCAGGCAGCCCTCTGCTGATACAACATGGGTGACTTAAATATTTATAGCGTGAAGTTAGGGCCCTTACAAACAGATGAAATTATACTGGTTCACAGTGAAAATCATGATCTTATTTATGCCAAAGTGAGGCGAATAATATGGAATCACTGAATGAGGAAGATCAATATGTCTGATACGAACAAACCAACTCCTGGATCCTGTGATAATAACTGTTCATCCTGTCCTTCCGGCGCCAGCTGCCCATCAGCTGCAGGAAATCTCCCACCGAAAGCAGACATTGATGTGAAACATGTAATTCTTGTTCTTTCTGGAAAAGGAGGAGTAGGTAAATCCACTGTTGCAGTAAACCTTGCATATGCCCTCTCGAATCACGGAAAACAGGTAGGTCTTTTAGATTTGGATATTCATGGACCGAATGTTCCAAAAATGTTAGGAATTGAAGATCACAAACTCCTTGCAGATCAAAATAAAATTGTCCCGGTAAAAGTAACCGGATCATTACAGGTTGTGTCGATGGCATTCCTGCTTCCAGAAAAACACGCACCAGTTATCTGGCGTGGGGCGATGAAATCTGGCGCCATCAAACAATTCCTTGAAGATACCGCATGGGGATCTCTGGACTATCTTGTAGTTGATCTTCCTCCGGGTACCGGAGATGAGGCTTTAACGATTGCACAGATGGCACCAAACCTTCGTGGCGCAGTTATCGTAACAACACCTCAGGAAGTTTCAACTCTTGACTCGACTAAGGCCATAACTTTTGTAGAACAACTAGGACTCAAAGTAATAGGTGTCATTGAAAATATGAGCGGATTCATTTGCCCACATTGCGGTGAAGAGGTGGATCTTTTTGGAAAAGGAGGAGGAGAACGTATTGCCCAGGAACATAACGTTCCTTTCCTTGGAAGTCTTCCCCTTGATCCAGAAGTCAGAAAAGCCGGAGATGAAGGGCGACCATTTATCATACGTCAGAAAGACTCACAGACATGGAAAGCAGTTGACACCGTTATGGAACACCTGGTCAGCATTGTAGAAAAATAGAAATGAATTATTTATCTGTTCTTTGTGGAAAGGAAGAAAACCTTCCTATCTATTCTCAAATTGTTACATGTCTGGAAGATATAACTCAATTTCCAGACCTTGTTGAACCCATTTACCGTGACGCCATCACTCTAAACGACACACTATTAGAGAAATTGCGGTTTGGGCTGCTACGCCTCCAGTTATATTCTGAGATACACAGAAATAGTGATATGGAAGAGGCACAAAAAATGCGATTTGTTTCAGAAATGATTGAACGAACGATATTTGGTGGACTATTTATCGATCGTGAAAGTTTTGTATCTGATTCTGATTAAAAACGAGACAATATCATGCCAACGGACAGGACTGAATTCTTTATAATAAGAATTCCGGATACGGGTTCTCTTCTTGATGCAGTTCGGCTCATTGCTTCATCCGGACTGACAATAACACGATGCCATTTTAACCGGTCATTAGATCCCGTAACTGCATTTTTTTCTGTATCTGGAGATGAATCAGATTGCAGAAAAGGAGAGCAGGCCTTATTAGAAGAAGGATATCTTCAGACCACAGTCACCTATCCTAGAAGTATCAGGTTTACTATTATTGTTCCGGAGATTCCAGGAACACTTCATAGAATCCTTACCATCCTTGACTCTTACCAGGCAGAAATTAGTTCCCTTTCTTTTGATAACCGCGGTAGATATCCTGACCGTTTGCATGTCATGCTCAGGGTTCGAAAACCTTCACGGACCGAAGAATTAATTCAGGCAATTCGATCCGAGTATGCAGTTGAAATAGAAGGCTATGATTGTGGAGATAGTTGTGATGACGGAAGTCTCTTTTATGTCAGATATGCGGCACGTGTCAATGAGATTCTAGATAATCTTGAAGATCCGCATATTCTTGAACTTCTCCATCAGTTTAGTCACCTTGCCCAACAATTAACTGAATATGGAAAGGAATACCAGGATGTTCTGGAACAAATTCTCCTCAACGGGAAACGTTTGAAAGAAACAACTGGAGATGGATTTTATGCAGATGTCCAGAAGATCTCAATATCTGATACTGTAACGCTCTATTGCTTTCAGCTCCCTGGTGGGGGAAGCATCTTTGTAATTGATACTCCTGAGGAACGGATCATGATCGATACCGGATATGGAATTTATCATGAAGATGTTCTTTTAATGTTCAAGCATTATGGACTTGGAGGAAAAGAAAATTTTTCACGGATAATTCTGACCCATGGAGATACTGATCACTGTGGTGCATCAGGATTTTTTGATTGCCCAGTCTATACCCATGAAGGGACCTGGGAGATTATCAGAACAAATAATCGTGCATGGGGTGCCACCTCTCAGGATCTTGTTCTTGAACAGGTCTATACGGTAATGATCAATTTATTTGCACGAATGACAACTCCTGATTCGATTTCGCTTTTACCACCTGCGGGAAAAGACAAAGAAGGAGAATTCCCTGTTCTTTCTACGTTCACTGCTGGTGGATATACCTTTCAAATCCTGGAGGGGCATGGCGGACATCAACATGGTCTTATTTACGTACTCTGTAAAGAAGCCGGCCTTCTTTTTACATCAGACACTATTTTAAACCTGAAATACCTTAGTCCAGAGAGGAGTGCTTACAACAATTTTGCTGTATATCTGGTTACAACAGTAAATGTCGATCCAGATCTCGTCAAAAGTGAGCGAAAAGCCCTGACAAAACTTGCATCTGATATTGACGCATCACTTCGTGAGAAAGGAAAACACCTGCTCTATTGCTGTGGTCATGGTCCTATTTCCATTATGCGGGATAACGAATTGATACCGGCATGTAAATCACACACCTATAAACATCAATATCTCTCTGATCTCAGTACGATATCCTGAAGAGGAATTGATCGGAAAGTATACTCAAGTATGAACCAGCACCGCGTACAGGATATGATGAAACTGATGGCTACTCGTATAAATGCCATCGCAGATCATATTTCTGATGATGAAGTATCTCATTTTATAAAAGAACTCCTGGATGCCAAACGAATTTACGTGATGGGTGCAGGAAGATCTGGTCTTGTTGCAAAAGCATTTGCAATGCGACTCATGCACCTTGGCATGATAAGTTATGTTGTTGGTGAAACGATCACTCCGGCCCTTCAAACCGGAGATCTCATTGTTGTATTATCAGGATCAGGAAAGACAAGAACAATTGTTGAAATTGTTCAGACAGCAAAAGAGATCGGGGGTCGAATTTCTCTTGTTACATCAAATCCAGACTCTCCTATCGGAAAAATCTCTAACTCAATAGTAATTATTGAAAATTATAGAGATAATATTCCTGATGAAAGTAAAGAATATGACACAAGGCAGATGCTTGGAGAACACAAATCCTTTGCACCCCTGGGAACACTGTTTGAAACTGCAGCGATGACATTTTGTGATGCTGTAATTTCTCGTCTTATGGAAATTACCCAGACTGATGAATCAGAGCTGAAAGGCCGTCATGCAAACATCGAGTAATACGTATGAAAAAAATTTCAACACGCGCTCAAAATATTGAAATGTCTGGTATCCGAAAATTTTTCCAGGCTGCAAAACCTGATTCAATTAATATGACATTAGGTCAGCCAGATTTTGATACACCATCTCACATTAAAAATGCTGCTATTCAGGCTATTCAAGAAGGGAAAACCGGATACACATTTAATGCAGGCCTGCCAGAATTAAGAGATGCGTTATCTGTAAAATTTAAGTCGGAAAATAATCTGTCATATAATCCTGATGAGATAATTGTAACCGCCGGAGCAGGAGAGGCTCTCTTTATCGCCATTCAAAGTCTTGTTGATAATGGAGATCGAGTTCTCCTGACAGATCCTGGATTTGTTTCATATGAATCCTGTGTGAAACTAGCTGGAGGTATTCCTGATTTTATTCCGTTAAAAAAAGACCTACACATCGATCATGAAGCATTGAAAGAAAAACTCAACGGTGCCCGTCTTCTGATATTAAATTCCCCCTGCAATCCAACAGGGGCTGTGGAATCTCCTGAATCAATCAAGGCTCTCGTTGAATCTGCAATGGATGCTGGTGTTACAGTATTATCAGATGAAGTGTATGAACACATCATATATGATTCTGTTCATGCAAGTGCAGGGACTTTTGGTGATGATGTCCTCACCGTGAATGCGGCTAGTAAAACCTATGCAATGACTGGCTGGCGGCTAGGATATATTGCTGGTCCTTCAGAATATATGGAACAATGCTTGAAAGTTCACCAGTACTGCCAGACCTGCGCCACATCTATTAGCCAGTATGCAGGACTTGCAGCATATACCGGAGATCAATCCTGTGTAAAAATGATGCGGGATGAATATCAGGCCAGAAGGGATATTTTAACATCAGGGTTTACCGAGATCGGTGTTTCTTTCCCTGTTCCTCAGGGTGCATTTTATGCCTTCGTTCCTCTTGGTATTGATAAAACAAAGCAGATTATGGATGCAGGAGTCATCGTTGTTCCTGGTGATGCTTTTGGACCATCAGGAAAAGAGTATGCCCGGTTTAGTTATGCTACCTCACGTGAAAATATACGAGCTGCAATAGAGCGGATGAAACCAGTTTTTGAGGATGAATAATGGTATATGATTTATTAAAAAAATTATCTGATGCACATGGCCTTTCTGGTTTTGAAGGGAATATCAAGACTATTATAAGAAAGGAACTTGACGGATATGTTGATGAAATAACTGAAGACCGGCTTGGCAATCTTATTGCAATTAAAAAAGGATCTGATTTCTCGGTAATGATCGCATCTCATATGGATGAGATCGGTCTGATGGTTCAATATATTGATGATAAGGGGTTCATAAAATTCGTCGGTATTGGAGGATGGTTTAATCCGACACTCCATACTCAGCGTGTAGTCTTACATGGCACGAAAGGTCCGGTACCAGGTGTCATAGGATCTAAACCTCCTCATGTCATGACACCTGAAGATCGAAAAAAAGAGATAAAAATGGAAGATCTTTTTATCGATATTGGTGCTTCATCTGCAGAAGAAGCAGCCGGACTAGGTATTGAAATCGGGACACCGGTAACAATAGAACAAGAACTTATTAAACTCGCTAATAATAGAGTGACTGGTAAAGCCCTTGATAACAGGGTTGGTGTATTAGTTCTTATTGAAACACTTCGCAGGATGAAAACTTCAATGACCATCTATGCAGTGTTTACAGTTCAGGAAGAGATCGGGCTTAAAGGAGCCAAGGTAAGTGCCTTTGCCTTAAATCCGGATGTTGCGATTGCAACAGATGTTACTATCCCCGGTGATCATCCAGGAGTATCAAAAAAAGAAGCATCTCCGGAAATGGGAAAAGGACCGGTCCTTGTACTCGCAAGTGCTTCAGGAAGAGGACTATTAGCGGATAACAGACTTGTAACCTGGCTTCGTTCTGCCGGTGATAAAATGAAGATACCATACCAGCTTGAAGTAGGTGATGGTGGAAATACTGATGCTTCAATAATTAACCTCGTACGGGATGGTATCCCAAGCATTCCTTTATCAGTACCGTCACGATATATCCACTCTCCGGTTGAAGTTGTAGATTTAAAAGACGTAGAATCTACAATAGATCTTCTCGTTGAAGCTCTCAAAAAGAAACCAAAAATCTGATCTTTATCAGAAAAGTTGATATTACAAATCTTTTTTTAGCCTATTAATGTATATTTCATAGTATCATGAAAAGATTTGTGCCTATTGTATTCATTTTTATTTTACTATGTGTGTTTGAATTTGGATTAGGAGTTTTTGCAACAGAAATGCTTCCCGAACCATCAATAGCTCAGGATTTGATTCAAAATGGTTCTTATGAAGAGGGATTAGCAATTCTCAAGAATTATACCCTCAATAATACTACTGATCCAGTTATCTGGAATTCAATTGGATATGCACTTAACAATTTGGGAAGGTTTGAGGAGGCAATTGATCCCCTTGAAAATGCCACCCGTCTTGATCCTAACAATAGCATTTTCTGGACAAATATGGGTTGGGCATACAATGAACTCGGAAGATTTGACAAAGCATATGATGCTCTTGATAGAGCAATAAAAACAGATCCAGGAAATAAATATGCCCAAAGTACATTAGGGTATACATTGATTCGGCTTGGAAGAGTAGATGATGCAATTTCTGCGCTTCAAATCGCACTTAACCTTGATAATGACTTTTCGGATGCATGGAATAATCTGGGATGGGCATATTCAGAACAACATAGATACAATGATGCCGTTGTTGCATTACAAAAAGCAACAATGTTGAATCCGGATAATGGTTATGCGTGGAATAATTTAGGTAGAATTCTCTATCTACTTGGAAGAATGAATGAGGCTCAAAATGCTCTTAAAAATGCCACTATCACAAAACCTGTATTTGACCAGGGATGGTATAATTATGGAAATGTTTTGTATGCTTCAGGTGCATATAATGAATCAATGACTGCGTATAAAAAAGCAGTCGAATTAAACCCAGAAAATGAAATAGCGAAAGAAAATTTAAAAATTTTAGAGAGTCAATAAAATAAATTTTATATCGAAACGGTTATTGGAGATCGCTGGATTTTCCCTAGACACAGAGGACATAACATAGATTTTTTATTATCAAGATCATCCAGTGTTAGAGGATTTGCCATAATACAGGATGGATTATCACAATGATCAAGATGGAGTAAATGACCAAGTTCATGAGCACCTTCCCGTGATAATCGGTCTACTAACATCATTTCATCAGAAGGGAGACCCCAATATTCATTTTTAAGTCGTGCTGAAGATATCACAGCAGTTCCAGTTGCAGGGCGTGATAGTCCGAATACATACCTGGTATTCTGACGGTATATATCATCACCGATTACCAGGAGTATTAAGTTTTTTTCTCCATTCCGGCGCGAGAAAATATCAAGACAGGTTAATATTTCACTTGCATCAAACTGATTTCTCGTCCTGTCAAAGCCATTATATAAAACAGGACTCTCACATACTGAAGCCGGAATATCCAGAATTTGAGAAATGATCCGATAAACAGGAATTTCTAGACCTGCTGGTGCCCCGCGATCCCAAAAAATAAGGATATTCATCTCCAATAATCTGGGTAATGAGCGGGTATAAACATATTGAGACGGAGATTGCCCGCTACATCGTTTGGAGGTACCGCTCAGCGGTCGAAACAGGGGCTGGAGAAAACCTTCATGCTGCCCATTTATTGTTTCGAGCAGGTGTTTTAAAACGATGTACAGATATTGTTGTTCCAAAAAAGATGTTATTTATACCATATGTGTATGATGATGTTTTTTCACCTCAATTATCACTCTACAGTGATTGTGAATGTATTTATGCCATAAGACCTGTAGAAGAGATGATCCCTTGTCTTATCAGACTTGCACAAGCAATAGGAGTTGATTTATTAATATATCATCTCGGATTTGAAGGGACAGACAGACCTGCCCCTGTTTCGGGATGTGATGTTTCTCTTCACCAGTATGTTAAAAATTAAATAATGTTGATTGAGAAGTTTTTTTATCCTTTTCTATTGATTTGTCATCTGTTTTTTCAGAATTCTCTTCCCTTGGATTTATTCCATTTTTTTCCTGACAAACCAGAGTCTCGATGGATGAAACAGTATCTGTGGTTTTGTCTGATCCTTTTTTGGTAACTTTTGATTTCTTAGCTTTTGCCTCTTCCTCCTTCTTTTTTTTCTTTAATTCCTTTTCTATCTGTTTTCTTTCATCTTCTATAGCTTTAACTATTGATTTGGCCGTTGCTGTGTCGTGAATTAAAATATCGAGTTGATCAACATCCAGATTAAATTCCCTGGCAAAAGGATCAGGAAACTGTTTGGCTAGAAGGGATACGGGACACAAATAAAGATTTCGGACAGATGATGCTGACATATGCATATCTGATCCTAAATTGGATAACAATTGTTCACGCATCAATTTTTGTCTTTTCGCAACAGACATCTGTCGCCATCTTGATGGGGGCATGATTTTTGCATATCCAGATGGACGCCCCTTCATGACATCATGCACACCAAGAAGCATCATTGCACTCGCATATCGCCAAAGTGTGTAGTATTGATTTTTAAAAGTATATCCAAGGTACATATCCGCCCGGGATAATGCCCCATATGCCTGGGAGTTTTTATTTTTATCAGGTAAAACACCGAGATTGCTTTCTATCCATTGAAGAATAGCATCAGGAGTTTCATCTACTGACATTCCCATCTCCAGAAGAGAAGGTGCTTGTCTGTACCCTAATGTTGCCGCAACCAGATCAAAAATACTAGCCCTGTTATCCTTCGCTGAAATTGAAACGTCATCCTTTCCTATTTCATCACGTCCAATTGCAGAAGCATAAAGCATCGTTACTGCGGACCGAATGTCCCCTCCAGCTTGTTCAGCAATATCAGTAAGGGCCTGTATGGAACAGGATAGTTCTTCCTTTGAACAAATTTCTCGTAAACGCGGCACTAATGATTTTGCAGGGAGAGCTTTAAACTGAATTTTTGTACAGAGATTTCGAATAGTTCCATCCAGTCCATACAGATCATTCGCAATAAGGATAAGGGGCTGACGTGCCTGTCTGATAACTTCTGCAATAGCCCTTGCACCTCCGCGATCTGCATTACCCTGAAGATTGTCAGCTTCATCCAGAATGATAAGTTTTCGGAAAGCACCAGTCAATGATCCAGTACTGGCGCTCCCACCTGCTACCTTTTCAATAACTGCTTTAGTTCTTTGATCACTGGCATTCAGTTCTACAACTTCCCAGTTCATATCATGTGCGAGAGCCCAGGCACTAGACGTTTTCCCAATGCCTGGTTTCCCATAAAGAATGAGAGGGGGTGAGTTTGTTGTCCATCGAGTGGCCCATTCACTCATCTGGTGTAATGCCTCCCGGTTACCCACCATCTCATTCAGATGTCGGGGACGATACTTCTCAGCCCAATCCATCCCCGATATATTAACCGGCAATGAAGATAAACCGCTTGAACCTTTCATGACTCATTTCTTCCAGTAGAGAACTTCTGCATTAAATAAGACATTTTATGAGTGATGAAACAGAAAAAAAGAGTGAGATTTTGGGCCATGGGAGAATACACCTGCTCAACCGAACAGATAGCACAAGCTGTCAGAATGTATGACGGAGTGAGACGCAAAAGTGAAATCGGTGCGATGGTTCGGGACCTCCGGATTGATTCTCATGCTATTGTAGCCTCATTTGGAGAAGATGCTGCAGTTATACAGAATGGTTCAGATGCACTCTTACTTGCTGCAGACGGAATATGGAGTAAACTTATGGATGCTGATCCCTACTGGGCAGGGTATTGTGCAGTCCTTGTTAATATTCATGATATTGCAGCGATGGGAGGAAAGCCACTTGCGATGGTTGATGTGTTTTCAATCTCGAATGAATCAATAAAAAAACAAGTCATACAAGGCATGCATGATGCTTCCCTTCAATTTGGTGTTCCAATTGTGGGAGGGCATCTTCACCCTGATACGCCTTATAGTGTAATCGATGTCGCTATCCTTGGTATAGCCCCAATGAATGGAATCATTTACAGTAATACAGCTGAAGCAGATGACATTGTTTTGGTTGCAATTGACCTGGAAGGAAGAATTCATCCTTCATGTATTCTGAATTGGGATTCTGCAACACTCCGGACTGCTGATGAAGTGCGGAAACAAATCTCTGTTATGCAGGAGATTGGAAGCAGAAAACTCGTGACTGCTGGTAAAGATATATCAAATCCTGGAATCATTGGGACACTAGGAATGTTGCTTGAGGTTTCAGGAAAGGGTGCAGATATTGATCTGACTCAAATTCCTAAACCGGATTTAGATGCACTGGGAATCACATTTGAGCACTGGCTTCGGATGTATCCAGGTATGGCATTCATTCTCACAGCAAAAAATAACAACATTAAAACTATCATTGAATTATTTAGGAAAACAGGGATGACTACAAAGCCTATCGGGACGGTGAATAATAGTGGTGAACTAAGGATTCATGATGACAATTCATCCTCTTTGGTATTTGATTTTTCAAAAAATGGAGGCGTAATGCATCTTGGAACCTACCAATAGAAAGCCATCTGTTATCGGAATTGGAGTTGGAGAAGACCCCGACAGAATATTCAAAGGGATTTTTTCTTACACCGGTCCTTCTTCAATTATTTGTTACACAGCACCTGATGTTTTAATACCTGATTCTTTTCCTCATAGAATAAAAAAGTCAGAGTATCCTGAATCTGATCTTATATCAGATCTTTTTTCTGGATCAATTGATGCGGCAATACGTGGGACTCTTTCAGCACACAAAACCATGAAGCTGCTGAAAGACTTTTCAAAAGTTTCTAAACTTGAACGTATTGTTCTCTTAGAAACATCAGATAAAACCAGATTCTTCCTTGGTCCTGTCGGCATTGATGAAGGATGGTCTGTATCAGAAAAAATATCATTGATAGAGAAAGCAAAACCGCTATGCAAAAAATTTGGTCTCCCTGAAAGAGTGACTGTCCTTTCCGGAGGAAGACTTGATGATATTGGTCGCCATCCTTCAGTCGACAGAAGTCTTGCTGATGGGGAACTTGTTGCCAGGCTTACAAAAGCATCACACGAAGGGATTTTGATTGAAAATGCCATCAGGCATTCAGGTCTTATTATTGCTCCTGATGGGATAACTGGAAATTTAATCTTCAGAACTTTGTTATTTTTGGGGAGTGGACTCTCTCATGGGGCACCAGTCCTAAATATCCCTAAAATTTTCGTAGATACTTCGCGCGTTAACCCGGATTATCAATATGCGTTAAATCTGGCAGATAATTTGGTTGGATGATTCTACATACGAATATCCTTGAATATTAGACTTTTTTTATTTCTTTACAATAATCCATCCGATTGTTCATCTCTGAATCATAAACTCATGAAAGTAAGAAATCTTCTCTAAACATGTCTGAAAATCGAAAATCTCAAGATAATCTCGAAATATTTAAATAGATATCAATATACTTTGTTTTGAGGTAGAGGACTATGGCAGACTTACCTATTGCAGCAGTTGTAAGAATTGCAAAGAAAAATGGGGCTGAGCGTGTGGGAAGCGATGCAGCAGCAGCTCTTGTAGCAAAAGCAGAAGATTACATTGCGAACCTTACCAGGGAAGCAAACAGACTTGCCCAGCATGCCGGCAGAAAGACGATCAAGGAAGAAGACGTCAAAATGGCAGCAGAGAATGCCTAAAGCATTCTCCACCTTTACGACGTACGATGATGAACCGATCCCTTACCTCATAAAAAAATATGTGTGCTCGGATGGGGTTGATTTCTTTCGTTACAGCACACCTTTTGTACTTGGGATAGAGTTATCCTGACTGTCAACACGAATTGCCATTCGTAATGCAATTCCAAAGGCTTTAAAGAGGGCCTCACATTTATGATGATCTGAGAAACCTGAAACATTCATGTGAGCAGTAATTTTAGCATTTTGCATAAAACTTTCAAAAAAATGACAGACAAGCCAGGGTTCCAAGACCCCTTCAACAGGACCACTAAAAGAACCTTCAAAAACAAGATATGGTCGGCCTCCAACATCAAGAGCAACCTCCGCCCTTGACTCATCCATAGGCACTACAATGCTGGCAAATCTGGATATGCCCTTTCCATCACCAAGAGCTTTTAAAAAAGCCTGACCCAGAACGATTCCAATATCTTCAATGGTATGATGAGGTCCGGTTTCCAAATCTCCAGTTGCAATAATTTCCAGATCAAATTTTCCATGTCTTGTAAAAGCATCAAGCATATGGTTGAAAAAAGGGATGCCCGTATTCAGGGTTGAGGTTCCGGACCCGTCCAGAGAAAATTGAATTATAATATCGGTTTCTTTTGTTTTGCGAGATATTTTTGCAGATCTCATCCTGCTGCCTCCAAGGCTTCACGAAGGGAAATCCGACCACTATACAGAGCTGAGCCAAGTACCACTCCTGCTGCATCAGTTTCCTTTAGGATCGATATATCTGATGGAGAGGTTATGCCACCCGCCACGACAACAGGAACACTAACTTTTCGAAGCAGGGTCCGTACGGGTATTGGATCGATCCCGTTACATAATCCTTCAACACTCACATTTGTGTAAAGAAGTGAACCTGCTCCCTTCTGAATAAACAGATTAGCCCACTCAAGAAAATCACCAGCAGGTCTTTCCCATCCATGGGTAACCATCTCTCCAGCTTTTGCATCGACTCCTGCCATGATCCGATCACTGCCATATTCATCAGAGAGAGTTGTAAGACAGTCTGGATCATGAACAGCAAATGTGGATATAATGACTCTATCGACTCCACAGTCAAGCCAGGAGCGTGCATCATGTAAGGATCTGATCCCTCCACCTAGTTGGGTTTCAACTCCTGTCTGAATTATTAGATCAGTAATCTTTTCAGCATTCAAGGTTGAGGAACCAAATGCACCGTCAAGATTTACAATATGAAGAGCTTCTGCACCCTGGTTTATCCATGACTCAGCACACAAAAGGGGATCACCATACCCAGTTGCTGTCTCACGTTTCCCTTGAATAAGCTGAACACACCGACCTCCAAGGATATCCACTGCTGGAAAGACAATCATAGTATTACCTAATCATACGTTCTATATTCATGACCAGAATGTCTCTGGCCCCCGCCTGTTTGAGTTTATTAATCAATTGATAAACCATCTCCTCTTCTACAACGGCATGTACTGCTACCATATCTGTCGATGATGCCACATCCATAACAGTCGGGCCTCCCATACCTGGTATAATGGTTCGGACAGTATCAAGCGAACTTCGAAGAATATTCATCATGAGATAACATTTACCGTTTGCATTCAGAACACTTTCAAGGGCAAGATATATCTCATCTATTTTATTTTTTTTCTCAATACAGGAACTGGTATTTGCAATAAGAAAAGTACTCGTTTTGAGAACAGTATCAATAATCTTCAAATGATTCTGACGAAGTGTTGTTCCTGAACTGGAGATATCCACAATGGCATCAGATATTCCAAGTGATGGAGTAGCCTCGCAGGCCCCTCCTACTGGGACTATTACTGGTTTTACACCAATCTTTTTAAAATATTTTCGGGTGATTGCAGGGAATTCAGTTGAAACCCGTTTTCCATCCAAGTCCCTAGGATTATTCCAATCTGAATCATCAGGCACAGCAAGAACAACAGAAGCATTTCCAAATCCAAGGTTGAGAAGTTCTGTTACTTGAGAGCCACGTTCTATAACCATGTCATGCCCAGTAATCCCAAGATCTGCGACACCAGATCCAACATATTCAGGGATATCAATGGGACGTGCATAGAGGATCTCAACCTTTTCATCCCTAGTACGGGCGATAAGAGATCGATCCCCATTATCAAAGATTCCAAGTCCTGATCGTTCTATTAAATCCCGTATTGGGACAGATATTCTGCCTTTATTCGGGATAGCGATCCGGATTTTTACTCCGGGATCACTTTCAGAGACCTGATTTGTATTTACTGTCATCAAAATGTCTTAAGTTCGCCTCTAATTACGCGTTCTGTGACAGAAGTGATGTTTTCTAGACCAGAATCAATGATCTCAAAGACATCTTTTTCAATATCTTTCATGGTAAAAGATTGTTTTGGAATTATCTGTGCACTTGCAATGAGTGGTTGATCAATTGGAACACCAATTTGAGACAGAAGACGGATTTGGATTTCGGCTATACCATCTACTTTTTCAACACAGGTATGAGCAAGTTCGTTTGAGAGAAGATTATAGATCTTTCCAATGTGATTGATCGGATTTTTCCCACTTGTCGCTTCCATACTCATCGGCCGGTGTGGGGTAATCAATCCATTCGCTCGGTTTCCACGACCAACAGAACCATCATCACCCATTTCAGCTGATGTTCCGGTAACAGTAAGGAAAAGACTGCATTCCACATCACAATCTGCAGTATTGACAAATACTTCTACATGTTTGTCAGTGCAGGTTTTCGCTACCTTTAATGCTTCTTCTGCTAATTTTTCGCGGTAATTAACATATTCAGAGAGAGATGAAACATACCGATCTACCATTGCACAACAGATAGTAAGTTTTATGGAGTTGCCTTGACGTAGCCCCATAATTTTAATATCCTGCCCATATACCGGATATTTCGGACGAAGAGTTGTATCAATGTATGATGATATTTCCTTAATACACTTCTCAATATCAGAGAAAGGTGCATATGAAACTCCAAACGAAGTATCATTTGCCCGTGGAATTTTCCCTTCTTCAGGATTGAACACATCACGAAGATCCGTAGAACCAGTTCCGAGTCTGCAATCCATGATAAGGTGTTTATCAAGATTTAATTCAGGAACTATCGAATGAAGGTAATCCTTTGCTGCCTGCAATGCAACTGTATCAGCAGCAATTTTTTCTCCTTTGAATTCCTTTGTTGCACGCCCATCTAAGAGGATAAATATCGGTTTAATAATCTTACCGCCACCAAATTGTGGCATAGATTCTCCTGCTACGATCTCACCCTGGTCAGTGTTGTGGTGAAGTACTCCCCCAAACTGATCAATGTAAGTATTACATAATGCACGGCTGACTGCTTCTGCTATACCATCGGCAATGCTGTCAGGGTGACCAAGACACTTCCGTTCAACTAATTCAATCTGCTGATCCTGAACCGGAACCTGGTTCAGCATTTCTATTGCAATATTTCTACTCATCAAAGACCTCTGTACAACTTAAATCAGGAAGATATACCAAGGACAGGTACAGAATACTGTACTGATTCGGTGAGAATAAAATAAGAGATTACCGATAGAGGTTTTCAATACATATGTAAGATATGATTACTATGGAATGAAAAACATGGATAATAATATTGATAATGATACAAATATCTGCAGATATCTCTGGGAATTCCCAATAGAACCAGCGGAAAATTTTTTTTCTATCTTGAACGATTGTAACCGAGGCGCAAGAACCCTTTGCCTGATATCCGCATCAGTCAAATTAGGATTATTTGATTATCTGGATGACTGGATATCTGAAGAAGAAATTGAAATGATATTTTCTTATCCACATCCGGTCAATGATTTTCTATTAAGCTTGGTTGAGTCAGGCCTTATTGAGTACAAAGAAAGGAAATATAAAAATACAAAGGTTTCTTCGGTTTATCTTTCAAGGAACTCACCGTATTTTCAGGGAGCATATCTTGAAAAAATGAACCGTCATTTAAAAGATCTGTGGATCCAGCTTTCAGATATAATTAATTCTGGACCGGTAATGTATCAGGAAGAAGAATTTTTTTCTGAACTTTCTTTACCATCTATGGCACAGAATGCGATGTGTGGCAGGTTGCAGTCAGTAGTACAGGCAATTGCATCACTGCCAGAATTTCCAACGATGAAAAAGATGATTGATCTTGGAGGAGGCCATGGTCTTTATGCAATTGCACTTGCATGTAAAAACTCTACCTTGAATGCAATTGTCTTTGATTTACCAGGAGTTATCCCATTGACAAAAAAATACATCCATTCATACAATTTACAAGAGAGGGTTTTAGTACAGGGAGGAAATTTTCTTACAGATAATATCGGTGATAATTATGACTTAATATTTTCTTCATCAAATCCAAGCGGAAAAAGTCCAGATATGATAAAAAAGATCTCCAAGGGCTTAAAGCCAGGAGGATACTTTGTTACCGTTCAACCAGGAGATGAAACTGTCGCTTATGATCCATTAAATGAACTGGAATTTAGTCTCTGGACATTTGAAAATATTAAGATACCTAAAAAATCATGGAGCAAAAATAAAAAATTTTTAACTGAAGAGTATCTCAATGCTCTTAATACCCATAAATTATCAGTTCAATCAATATCCAGGATATCAGATCCATATATCAGAAATTATGGCGTATCCATGCTCATAGCAAAAAAAGAACTCTAAATCAAGGATTAAAATTTAATATTGGAGACGGGATGAATAGTTCAAATCTGGCTCCTTGGCCAGGAATCCCCTTCTCATGAATAGTGATTCCAAAAACCGATAACAATTTTTCAGACAGGAAAAGGCCAGCTCCATTCCCATTTCCAAAACCTAAATCAAATATCCGAGCCTTATGCTGTTCAGAAATGCCACAACCATTATCCTCGATACTTAACAATCCGCCTTCATCTGTTGATCTCAATTGGATTATTACATCTGTTGCTCCTGTTGCATGAACAGGAATATTTTCAAGAATCTTTTCAAGAGCTACCCGGAAATTTTTATCGACATATAATGAAGATTGATTCGTCTCGATTTTTATCCGGATAGGACCAAGTAAAATTTCATTTAAAGCTTCAGATATGATATCTGACAAAGAAATCCATGAAAATTCCAACAATCCGATTTTTTGGTATTCCCGTGTAAAAATTAAACGATTCCTAATTTTTTCCGCGGCGTTTTGTTCCTTTTTAGAGAAATCAATAAGCATCGGATCAGTAATAATATCTGTTGAAAGCTCTAGATAGCCCAGGATCGCAGTAAGCTGATTTAATATATCATGCCTGATTTTTGAGTTTAAAGTATTCCAAACTTCAGATCCCTTTGTGAGAAGAGCCCATTCAACTGGAAGACTACTCATCCAAAGATAACTATATGCAGAAATAATTTCTCCTGATTCATTGTATGAAAGTGAACAGTGCTCTTCTACCCAGCGAAAAAAAGATCCCGTACGAATTCGATACCTGAGATCAATTCCTAATCGCTGCTGTAGGATAGCTGCACCAAGTTTCCGTGTCACCAATTCCTGATCATCAGTGTATATTGATGAGAGAATATCAGTATCCTCACCCGTTGATTCAGTAAAGATTCCAAATTGTTTACTATTAGGTGAAATATTACGAGTTTTCCACAAATCGGTGACATTACGTTCAAACGCAACGACCGGTACTGATTTATATAAGTCATCCGGAGATGTTACAAAGGTCATCTTCTAATCGCTATTTCTCTTTCCAGTTAGTAATATACTTTGATATCTGATCAGGAAACCAAATCATAAAGTCAGTTCTTTAGAAATTGCATCACGAATCGGTGGCCAGGATATTCTTCCGATTGGAATTATCTGTCCTTTAAGGAGAATCATCGGAATTGCTGGATGCTCTTTCTCGTAAATCTCTCTAATGTAGTCAGGAACCTGATCATCAAGAAGGGTGAGTTTCATCGTGACGCATTCGCCGAATTCTTTTTCAACCTCATTTTTCAATGCGTCATATGCTTTCACAAGACTTGCTGACGAAACACAGGCAGTAAGGCCACACGTTCTGTTCTCATCGCATGGAAATGGTGAACATTCAGAATCAGAGTACCCAACAATCTCAAGTGTTACTGTTGCTATCACGGGAATTAATGTAGACAGAATAAGATATGAGGGTATTGGTTAGTGGGTCATTTTAAAAAGAGCTCAAAACGTTCCTTACCCACTTTACATATCGGACATTTTTCAGGAGGATTGTTTCTGGCACAAAGATATCCGCAGACTTTGCATCGAAACACCGGATATGGTAAATTTCCTGATATGTGAAATGATAGTTTGTCCTTTTGTAATTGTGATATCGGAGGTCTTCTTTCTGGAACCACAGGAGTCGGCTTTTTTTGTAATGAGATCTCTTCAGAGACATATAATCCACAATAACATGCACCAAATTCAACCAGATCATCATCCCGGTAGTCACAGGGACAAATGATATCCCGATCATTTTTTTCCTCACCATACGAAAGTCTGCATGGACAGGATTCATATCCATATCGATCAGAATTAATCAAAAGGCCTTCCACGAGCCCTTTTGTAAACACTGGATCCGGATTTAAAAAATATCCAGATTGTTTTGCATCAGTCTCCAATTCATCCCATCTTTTTTCAATTTGTTCAGAAGAAAGAACAGAATTCATTATAGCAACACCTCTCGTATTTCATCTAATCTGCTTCCAACTATGACCTTATTATTATTGATAACAAGGGTAGGAAATGAACCCCTTGGATTGAATTTCTCCATCTCTTTTAAAACATCATCCATCTCAGTACGACTTAATTGATCAACATAAAGATAATCATACGCCACTTTTAATTCATCTAAAAGATTCCTGGTCTGTTTACAATGGATACAGGTCGATAAAGCATACAGCATAATTGACCCTTTATCAGAACCATCCACATGAATCGGTTGAATTGCCATAGATTTACTATCAGTCATTGGTAAGTATAAATAACCAGAAGATTGAGAATTCTCATTCATATCTTCGAATGAAGTACCAATGATCGGCTAATTTTTTCTTTAAATCAGAAACCATTTTTATAACCGTTGAAAATGCATCTTCAGAAAATTCATTTAGTAACATAGACCGGTATATTTCAGGCTCTCTGATACCTGATATGTCAAGTCCTGCCATTGCTGCAATGAGTCCAAGGTTTGTGTAGGGCAAACCACCTTCAATGCCATATCCACCTTCTAAAACAGCGATTATTCTACCAAAACAGATGGAATCAGCGAGAATACACATCTCCTGCATAAGTTGTGCATACCCTTGCGCGGTTAAAGCAAGTCCGGTAAGAGGATCACTGAAATGATTATCCTGCCCTGCCGATATGGCAATAGCATCAGGCATATACTCATCAGCAAGAGGGAGAATTACTTCTTCAAGCAGATATCGGTATACCTTATCAGAACTACCTGCAGGAATTGGAAGATTAATGTTGTATCCTTTTCCATCACCAAATCCTATATCTTCAACTCTTCCAGATCCTGGATAAAACGGATATTGATGGACAGAACAGAATAATACCGTAGGATCATCATAAAAAATTTCTTCTGTTCCATTCCCATGATGGGCATCCCAGTCCAGTATCATAATCCTACGAAGTCCTCTACGTTGTAAATAACGAACCATGATGGCTACATTATTTAAATAACAAAATCCTCCACCTTGAGAACGACCTGCATGATGACCTGGAGGTCTTGCAAGGACAAAACAATTTTTTACTTCCTGGTTAAGAACGGCTTCAGCACCAGCAATTGCCCCACCTGAAGCAAGGAGCGCATCATGTATGAGACCTTTTGGAACATAGGTATCAACATCAATAGTACCTCCAGACACAGATGTTTGTTCCAAAAACCGAAGATACTCTATACTATGCACAAGAAGGACTTCATCACGCAATGCTATCCTTGGAGTGATGAGTTTAATTTGTGGGAGATCAAAAATCCCTTCTTCTTGTAATTGATCTAGAGTGTATGCTAACCGCTCACGACGTTCAGGATGAGAAGGACTTTGCTGGTGCATCAAGAACGACGGGTGATAAACCACACCACATGTCATAGTGCCTCCATCGAGATCCCTGGAGCTATTCCAAGAATAATATCTGTTATCCGTGCTGTGATTCTCCATCCTTTCACCACGTCATATGCTGAGAAAAAGTGGACTTGTACGTCCTGAATATCATCTTCAGGAGCTCCTTCAGATCGAGCACGTTCTCTGATAAGATCAGATGCGTACGCTAACAGCGTGTCATCATCTTGAAATTCCTTGTAAGGATATTCAGATCCATTCAAAGTGAGACGTTTTCTTTCCGTATCAACATGGACATGTACTTCCAGACTTATTCGCGAAACAGCAGCACCGACCGCATTTGCTGATGCAGCATGTTCTGGAACGATTCCAATTGCATGTGCGCGTTCAGCGATCTCTGAAAGAAGGTAGTGAGCCAAATATCCCGTTCCAATAAGGATTTTTGGATGATATTCTCTTATTGCTGCAGTAACCTGATCAAGGTAAAACTGTACAATGTCCTGAGCACATGATGATGTGATTACTTCCGACCGATCTACATCCCCTATTCGGGCCCCAGTCACGTTCAAAGCATCAGTAAGTGTTGGTTCACCTCCACCAAATGAACGTGATGAACCTGCCCTGAATGAACAAAGGCCTTCACGGATACAGGAATCTCCACCATATGGAACACTAGTCGCATGAACAGCCTGAATCAAAGTTTTCGATCCATTCAGAATTACTGTTTCCTGAACAGGTTTTCCATTTTTTATCGGAACCAACTCTGTTGTCGTCCCTCCAATATCCACAACAAGACAATCGTCATTTCTACTGAGAAAATAAGCTCCATTCGCAACAGTTGCCGGACTGGACCTATACAAAAGCATGGGATTACCCAAAGCACGCTGAGCACTGGTCAGACCACCCGTTGACGTAACAAAATAAAAATTGGGACATGCAGACTGGATCTGACTTATTAATTTCGATACTTTTCCTTTGATTTGTGCATTGAACCGAGTTGTATGAATACGAGCTGGAAAATGTAATGCCCCTAAAGGTGAACTGAGTGCAATTTGCTCTTCAGAAAAATATTCAGACACAATATCAAACACTTCCTGTTCAAGAATGTCATTTCTGACTGAAAATTTTCCAGCGATAGCAACACCTCTTGCATGAGAGCCTTTCATAAGGGTGTGGATTTCTCCAGGATCTATCGGTTCAACAACATCACCCCGGTGAGATACTGCTCCCTTAACTGCACCCGGATATATAAGACCTGGACCAGGAATTGTTATTGTTTTTATATCCGCGGGAGGACCTGTGATGATATCATTCAACGGTTGTGATGTGCTTATTGCAAGGCGCCCGGAAGAAGAGATCTTTCCAAGGGCAGAATTCAGGCCCTCACTATTAGGAACCTTAAATGTTTTAATCTCTGAATCTATAATCGCAATATCAGTATTCGTCCCTCCAATATCTATCCCGGTAAACATATGACTCACGGGGTTTTTAGATTTTTAACATATATCAGATGATGCATATACTACTGGGATAATTTAGCATACATCAGGTTTTTTAACTATGAACGTGGGGTGTCAGAAGGGCGAATCATTACTCAAAAAAGGGGTTGCTGCAGTTTTTTTTACTCCGAAAAACCGATATGTAACAAAAATTTATATTACAAATTATCGCCTGATTATTAAAAATCAGAAAAATCAGCTAATAAAATTATCATATGACCTCATACACGAGATATATGTTGAAAATAATAAGTATCTCTGTATTCGATGTAACACCCCACTTCGGTTTTTTGATGGAAAAGATGAATATGTCAGAATTTTTCTTCACGGACTAAAAAGAAAGGAAGGTGGGGGACTCATCCTTTTAGATGATCCAAAATGGCCAAATTATTGGAAAAAAATACTGTCCGTTCAAATATCTAAATATCAATCACAAATTGCGCTAAAAAAGCATGCTATGCAAAATGAAGAGGATGATCTCCTCCTCATCGAAGGAGTAGTCAGATCAAAAGAAGGTCTTGACGAATTCGAGATAGTAAAAACCAGAGAAAAAATGGATATTTGGTTTGATGACTATTTTTATGAAGCATGCATGCTTTATGCAACCAACAACCGACTTATAATAAAAATAAAATCTAGGGACTTTATTATCATCCCATATTCTGTAATTTATACTGCGCAATCTGAAGATGACGATAAAATTTCTATTAACTTTTCATTTCCCCAGTGTGTCGAAGGTTTTGAGAATGATATTTCAAAAATGCAAATTAAACGCATTTCAAAACCGAGTGATGAATATCCTGAACAGATACAGGAACGATGGCACGATGAATGGAATGAATTTTTCAAAAAAGTTACATCTCAATTTCGTGAACATAAAGGCGCCATTAGTGAAGATGAGATGTTTGAGATGCTTATTGAAATGAAACACAGCCCAACAAAATACAATCTTTCATCTTATGCAAAACAAGGATGGGATAGAGCTTGTGGGCTGGCTTTGGATCGATTTGGATATGAAAAGGGAGACCTTTTTTTGTATATGAATTTCTTACTCAAAGAATATGAAGAGATGAAGACTCGTGCGATGGCTGAACCTGACTCTGCAAGACAGGAAGCGTACCGGGGTTCAGAGATGGCTTATAGTGCAATTCTTTCTTACATAAATCATCATACAAAGGTTAGGTAACATCGAAATTAAATACTCAACAGATTATTCTGGTTATGGATCCTGAACAGGATGCCATGATGATCATAGCATCACTCATGGCAGTCTCTGCACGGACAGCACCAAAAGGAAAAGGTGTTGACACAATTATTACCCGTATCGTGAAAGGAGATGATCTTTCCCGTTTAGCAGACGAGATGATCACTATAGGTAACAAGACAAGCCTCCCCCCATTTCCCCGTGATGCACAAAATATCAGAGACAGCTCTGTATGCGTTCTTATTGGTTGCAGGGGTTTTGAAGATGTAGGACTGAACTGTGGAGGATGTGGATATAAGACCTGTAAGGAAATGCATCAGAAAATGAATATAGATCCTGTTCAATCATTATTCACGGGTCCAAATTGTGTTATCAGAATGGCTGACCTTGGAATTGCAGTCGGATCAGCTGCTAAAACGGCACAGATCCATAACGCAGACAATCGAATTCTATTTACAGCCGGAGTAGCCGGATTATCCCTAAATTTGCTACCAAATTGTACCTGTGCCTATGGAATCCCACTCTCTGTTACAGGTAAAAATATTTTCTTTGACAGGAGGCCAGTTCAATGACCATCCTTCGTATCAGAGGAGGAGATTTAGACCTGGTAGAATATGAATTTAATTCATTTCATCCAGGAGAAAACATCAATACCTGCGGGTATGAAGGTTCATATAATTTGAAAATATCCCAAAATCCAATCAGAACGAAAGCACCAGGACGGATACATCTCACAGTTCTTGACATGAATCGGTTTGCTCCAGGACATCCCGGTGGTGGGGGAATTGGATTTGCAATTGATGTATATGCTGAAGTTGAAGTACTCTGTATACAAACCGAATTTAAAATTAATTATTCAAGACCTGCAATAATTAACCATTTTCTCACAGTATTCTCTAAAACTATAGGATATACCGGAGGATTTAGTGTAACCGCTAAAGATCATGACTACAAACATGTCGGTCTTGGATCAACCAGCACTATCCTTACGGCTCTTGCGTTTGCAGTAAATAAGGCTGTAGGAGATCCATTATCAATTGATCAACTTCGGATTCTTATTGGTAATAATTATGTAGAAGAGACAGAAGAGGGTATGATCGCATATGGATTTGAGACAGGTGTAGGTCCTGCTGTCAGCAGTCGGGGAGGAATGGGAATCCTTGGAGATAATCTTACTGTTGTCCATCAACATGCATTTGCTGAAAACAGTAATGTTCACATCGTAATCCCGCCTAGTTCAATCTCATCCGCTGGCGAAGAAGAATTTTCTCTCCTCATGAACAAAGCCAGAACCCTTGATTATCGTGATCGCGAATTAAAATCTTATATTGTTATGATGGATTTTATTCCAGCTTTAAATAAAGGGGATTTGAAAAAAATGGGTGATGCATTATGGGAGATGGAATTCCGAGGATCCAAACGAGCTGAGATAGAGCACCATTCATTTGAATTATATCAATATATGCATAAACTCAGAAAAGAAGGATTGGAATTTGTAGGAATGAGTTCTGTGGGCCCTTCTATTGCAGTCATCACCTCTAAGAAAGAAGAAGAACTAGCAAAAATATTACATCCATTAAACCTTGAGATTGCAGTGAGCACGAAAGTGAACAATACAGGTGTGATATACCTTTAAAGACACCTAATATTACCAATTTTTTTAATATATTATATCCGGTGAAAACATTGATTGATACTAAACCCCTCGGGTGTTACATTTCAGGAGGACTTATCTGGTTTTCACCAGTTATCACCCGGATATTGCGGTTAACAATTCCTTTTATTCTAGTAGGGTGTTTGATTGGAGTAATATTCTGGTTTTATGATGATACTACAGCTCTCCAACTTGGTGGATTACTACTAATTTATTTTATTCCTCCCGCAGGGAAAGAAACAATCATACCAGCAGGAATTGCCCTGGGTTTTCCGTTTCAGGTAATGTGTCTTTCAATTGTCTGTGTTGACATCGCTTGTTGTCTTTTCATGATATGGAATTTTGAATTGATTTGTAATGTTCCATATCTGGGTTCTTTGATTCAGTATTTAATACGGAAAGGAGAATCATTTCTTTCAGAACATCGCTGGCTGGAACGGCTATATTTCATAGGTCTCATTTTGTTTGTTTTTTTTCCATTGCAGGGAACCGGATCCGTCAGTGGATCAATTATTGGAAAAATGCTCGGATTAAAATCCATAGAGATTTTTACTGCAATTACTATCGGAACAATATTTTCAAGTTTTCTTATTGGTTATTCAGTGTATGCCCTACAGGAATATCTGGATGTTAATGTCTGGTATATTCTCATTGCAGTGATGATTCTTCTAATAGGTATTCCCGCTGTGTCATATGCAATTTATCAGACAAAAAAAGGAAAATCAGCTACGAATTACCTATCAAATCGTATATCTTCTTTTCGGTTCAATAAGAGAAAATAAAAATTTATGATGGTCACAAACAAAAAACTTAGATCCTCTTTCAGGATAATATCGCACCTTTTAACTTGTTATGGGTAAACCTTGGATCGGACAAATCCTCATAGACAGGGAGTCTTTTTCTCATGCATGAATATGGAATAGCGTATGATATTGTTGTCACGTCACGAAGAGCTGCACTTGAAAATAAGGCGAAATATATCACTACTATTTATGTAGATGTTGGAGAACTGTCAATTGTTAATCCTGATCAAGTAGAATTTTTATTCACTACCATAGTAGAAGATGATCCACTGTTTCATGAAACAAAACTCATCTGCACAAAGGTTCCTCCGCAAACACGGTGTGCTTGTGGATATGTTGGCAGTGAAATTTTTGTATGTCCTGAATGTGGACAACTCCCGGCAATTGAAAAAGGAAAAGAAGTCGTAGTTACACGAATAGAGGTTGAGGCTGATTAAATGAAAATATCACTGATGCATGGTGCCGGTGGAGAAGTCATGGGAGAAGTAGTAGATCTATTCTCCAAAATTACGAATACAAACGCTGGTGGAATAGGACTTGAAGCACTTGATGATGGGGCCGTCATTCCCATCGGGGGAAAACAAGTAGTTTTTACAACAGATTCACATGTAGTCCGTCCATTATTTTTCCCCGGCGGTGACATCGGACGAATTTCTGTTTGTGGCACGATTAATGATATCACCATGATGGGAGGAAAACCATTAGCTCTTTCATGTGGACTCATTGTTGAAGAGGGTTTTGATTTTGAGATACTAGGAAAAATTGTTGAATCAATGGACCATGCCCTCTGTGAAGAAAATGTTGCTCTTGTTACCGGTGATACCAAAGTTATGGAAAGAGGGGCTCTTGACCAGATAGCAATTAACACAGCGGGTATTGGAGTTGCTGATACCATTATTCGTGATAATGGTCTAAAGCCTGGTGATGCAATCATCGTTTCCGGAACACTAGGGGATCATGGATTTGCTGTACTGGCAAGCAGAGAGGAATTTGATTTTGCGGACCAAATCGTATCAGATGTCGCTCCTTTATCTGGTATGGTTCATTCAGTTATGAAATCAGGAACCATTCATGCAATGAAAGATCCCACAAGAGGAGGATTTGCCAGTGCTATTAACGAAATGTCAAAAAAATCCAATGTAATGATACGAATATCTGAAGAAAATATTCCAATACGATCATCTGTCAGATCAGCTTCGCAATTGCTAGGTATTGACCCTCTTGAAGTAGCCAATGAAGGAAAAGTGGTTATGGGTGTCCCCGCTGAAGAGGCTGATTCAATCCTACAAATTCTAAAAAGACATCGTTATGGACGTGATGCAGCTATCATTGGAACGGTAACAAAAGGACAAGGAGTTATTATGGAGACAGAAGCTGGGGGAGAACGGTTTATCGAACCACCTATGGGTGATCCCGTTCCTCGCGTTTGCTAAAAATAATTATTTCCTTTTTCCTAAGAAAATAAAACCAAAGATAAGACTTACTAGCACTATTCCTATTGGGAGAGGTGTTTCAGTACCGCTCGTTTCTGAGCTTCCATATCTGGGGGGAACACCAAATGCTTTTGCAGCAGTATCCGATAATGAAACAGATGTTGCAGTATCCCCGGTTATTGTTACTTTATCAGATGCTTTAAAACTGTAAGGATATACTTTCAGGTATATTTCATGTACTGAGTCAGATATTGTAACCGATTCATGGGCGTTTCCCATTTCTTCATTCACTTTAATACCTGCTCCTTCGGTGGTAGTTTTATATTCCAAAACCCAGTCAGTATTATCTGAAGTTTGAATAATAATAGGGGTTTTATTTGTTGAAACAGTGAAATACCCCGGATTGTCTCGTGATACTTCCGCTGTTGCTGATTGACCAGTAATTTTTTCCTGAATGGAAACAGGTGTAGTTGTGACTACAACTTTTGTCGTTTCAGGTTCCGATAATTTGGCACTGGTTACCGGTTCAACATGCTGAGTGACATCAGGTTTTCCAGTCAAATGATAGAGATCCTTTTCTTCTGATACTATGGAGTATTTACCAATGAAACCATCATAATCAGTAAATGAAACGTCATATGTCCCGGGTTCTGCAATTGGAAGTTCATATGAAACTTTCCCTCCAGACACAGGAATAGATTCAGGGCCAAAAATAACATCTTTTCCTTTTGTCACCTCCATCTGTATTGCGTTTTCTTTATAACCTGAAATTTTTGCTTCTATAAGGAGTACCTTCTCAAACTCCTGCCATGTGGGAGATGTCATAGTTATTATATCAGATCTATCAATGAGTTTTACAACCCTGATTGAACGTGATCCAGCTGAAAAATCCCTTTGTGATTGAGAAAGACCTTCAACTTTATAATTTCCTTTTTCAAGACCTTCAGTAGTAAAGGTCACATTAAAAGTGGTGTCACCTTTTTCTGTTATTTGAATCGACTGACGACCTACCTCAATTGGGACATTTAATGCGTGAGATAAAACAATATCAATCTTATCCGGAGGTGGCGTATTTGTGGACCCGGACACAGTAATAGGCTCTCCAACCTTAACCTGAGCTGGCGCATCGATTGAAAGATAATAGGCGCTGACCGGACCACATACGAACAGTAAGAGAACCAGTACAATTCCTGATTGAACATAACGAATATTCATGAGTAACATCCTCTTGGCGGTTGGTCAATATTGTGGATCTCTGGAACCTAATATATTGTTGGTCAGATAATGAATAACGATCTAGATCGTATAACCTGTATTCATACATAAACATACGAGAAAATCAGATCCGATTTTCATCAATGCCAGTAAATTACTCTATTTAATTGTAAGCGTACAGGTATGAGAATACCAAAAACATTAAAAAATCAGAGAAAAAAATACATGAAACCTATAAAAAATCCTGAGGAACCATTGGCAATCTGGTCTGGACAAGACCGGATAAATGACGATATATTTACCAGCGTTACTACGATTATTCGCTCCGGTGGATGTTCATGGAACAGATGTAAAATATGTCAGTATCGACATGAACGTTTCACGGGGATTGATTCTGCTGAACTCATCCGCCTGATGCATGCTCAAGTAAGCAGACTTGAGACTGAGATTTTAAAGGTTCAACCTCAGGTAATTAAGGTATATACTTCAGGAAGTTTTTTTGATCCACTCGAGGTTCCGGAAATCATTCAGGAAAAGATACTACACCTCGCTCAGGGAAAGATCCTCGTCGTCGAATCCAGATGTGATTATATTAACGCTGAAAAAATAAAAACGGCTGTCAATACTATAAAAAGTGAGACTGGAGATGGGGAACTTTATATCGCAATTGGATTAGAGACGACAAATGATACCATACGAGAAAAGTGTATAGATAAGGGGCTTCAATATTCTGATTACTTGAATACCACCACCATTATCCATCATGCTGGTGGCAAAGTAAAAACATATCTCCTTCATAAACCACCATATCTGACTGAATTAGAAGCATATAACGACATGGTACAGTCGATTCAGGATATCATTCCGGTAACTGATTTAATCTCAATGAATCCCTGTACGGTTCAAAGAAACACTCACTTAGAGAAATTATGGAAACAGCAGGCATATCGTCCTCCCTATCTTTGGAGTGTCGCCTCTGTCCTGGCACAAACAACTGCCCATGTTACCTGTGATCCAATAGGAGGAGGACAAACACGTGGGCCTCATAATTGTGGTTCATGTGATGGATTCATTCTGGATGCTATACGGGACTACAATCTGAATGCGGATCAGGATCTGATGAAATCGGTCCTTGAAATGGATTGTAAATGTAAAAAAGAATGGGAATATGTCATGGAACATGAAAAACCATGGGCCATGCCAATCACACGATAATTTACTTTTTGTTCTGTAGAATGTGAACCTGGTCAAGCAGCATCGGGAAGAAGGCTCCTGCATCACTTACAACACCGATGGCTTGCGATGTTCCACGATCCATTAGTTTTGTAAGAGTTGATGGATTTATGTCCACACAAACGGTCATAACATATGATGGCAGACAGTTTCCAACAGCAATTGAATGAAGCATTGTTGCTATCATCAAAACCATCCCAATATCAGGAATATATTTTCTCATCTCATCCTGAGCCTGCATTGAATCAGTTATGACATCAGGAAGTGGACCATCATCACGGATTGATCCGGCCAGAACATAGGGAATATTCTGTTTTACACATTCATACATAATACCTGACTTTAAAACACCAGTATCCACTGCCTTCTTTATCGAACCCGCCCTCATTATCTCACTAATCGCATACAGATGGTTTTTATGTCCTGCTGATACCAGTTCTCCAGACTTGATATTCATCCCAAGAGAGGTCCCATACAGATTGTATTCAATATCATGGGTAGCGAGTGCATTTCCGGCAAATAGAATATCTATACATCCTTCCCGAAACATGGTAGCACACGCATCATCTGCCCCGGTATGAATTATTGCAGGGCCACCTACCAAAGCTACTTTTAGTCCTTTTTTATGAGTATCAATAATTTCTCTTGCAATTTTCCGGATAGTTGTTTCAGTGGGCCTCTCGGAAGAAATCACCCCACCCATAAATTCAAACTCTTCATGAGAACGGGATCTTTCAGGTGGCTGAATCTTTACACCATGTTCACCAATGATGACAAGATCGCCTTTCCTGAGTTTTGACATTGGGGTTGCGACTGCTTTCATTTTGTCACGAGATACCACTATCAAGCAGTCCATTTCAATATTTTTGACAGGTATCCACTCATGGTTAATCCTGATTTGTGTTGGATAGTTGGTTGTTGAATAAAATCCCTTCGGAACAATACAATTACCCTCTGCAGGTACCAGGGTAACATCATCAGAATCAACAAGTCTGGCACCATGACGATGTAACGTGCTTATGATTGCATCAAGATTTTCACTATTCGTTCCGGTAATTAATACACGGGCATAACTGGTATCAGTTTTTCTTTTTCCTACTGTAAATTCCAGAATTTCAAAATCTCCACCCATATCCAGGATGGAGTCAAGGACATGTTCCATGATCCCTGAGTCAATTATATGCCCGTCGAGCTCTATCTCCCGGGAATCACTCATACCAGAAACGTTAGACTTCAGGGCTATATGAGAGTTGGTTGCAATTCATGACTTCTTTGAAAAACATAACAACTTTTCAGCTAATTCAATATCTTCACGAGTGTTAATGTTTACAGTTAAAAAAGGATCATCAAGGACGATTTGAAGTTCTTCTTGTTCTTTATCTATCATATCTCCACGGATAATATTGAGCCCGACTGGTGTTCCAGGAATTTTTTCTAATAATTCATTTCTGTAGTTATTTAGCACATGACCATCTATTTGATTATTTGTCCATACCGAGCACGCCGATAGTCCGGATTCAAAATATTGCTCAAGTACTGTTTGGATATGTTCAGCAGATATTCCTGGTAAGTCTGCACAAATAGTTAGTACGGGTCCGGTTATAGAAAGTTCTTCAACTGCCTGTCTGAGATCTTCAATATATCCTGCTCCATCAGTACATATCCAGTCAATTGCATGAGTTCTGCAATAGTTAGTAGTATATGGCGTGAGAGGGCTGACCACAACAACAGGATCTAAACCGGCCTTTGTAACTGCAGTGACAACAAAAGAGATGAGTGGCTCATCATGAACCCGAGTCAGTGCTTTCTCTCCCATTGCAAGACGAGTAGCTTTACCACCGGCCATTATGAGCGCATACATGATACAACCTTTTCCATCGCCTCAATGAATTGGGTATTCTCTTCTGCGGTTCGAACTGCCACACGTATGCAGGTTGGTAGATCAAAAGAGGTGCAATCACGCACGAGTATCCCTGATTTATAAAATTGTTTTGTAACTTCTTCGGCATTGTAGCCTGTATCAATCAGAAGGTAATTGGCACTTGCTTGAGTTAAGGAAAAACCCATTCGCCTGATTGCTTCAATGAGATGTTTTTTTTCATTGAATATTTTTTTACGAGATGTTTCCAGATCACTGTATCTTGAAAATGCCGATAAAACAACTTTTTCTGCAAACGCATTCACAGTCCATGGTGGGCGCATCACTTCCATCGATGATATCAACTCAGGATCGCCTATTCCATATCCAAATCTGACGCCAGGTATAGCAAAACTTTTTGTAAGGGATCGGAGAACAAACAATCCCGAATTTTGAAAGTCTGTGAGCGATTGTGAGGGATCAGACAGATCTATAAATGCCTCATCTACACAACAAAGATGTTCTCTTCCTTCTAACGCGAGTATCTGGTCCTTCAGAGTATCTTTCGGTATGAGAATGCCGGATGGATTATCCGGATTACAAATAAATGAGAGGGTAGCTTTTTCTTTTTCATATTCTTTTGATGCTCCTGTAAGTCTTGCAGACAATTCGTACTCTGCAAATGTGTGGGGAGGAACATAATAAGTAGAATCGGAGGTCAAAACCGTATGACACAGAGTTCTGATTACTTCCACAGATCCATTTCCAACCGTAATTTGTTCCGGATGACATCCATGATGTCGAGCAATCGTCTCCTTTAATATTAAATATTCATCATCCGGATATCGTATCAACGCATCAGAGGGAACTGAAAGATCTATATCCGGAGGGTAGGGATTGATACTTGCACTAAAATCAAGTATCCCGGAATCAGAACCTGCAATATATGTACCTCTGCCCCCATGAATGGCACGAGGTTCAGATTTGAATTTCATGTGAGAACTCTTTCGTATTCATGAACACCTGATTGTTTACAGCTATCTATTTTTACCTGCAATAAAATCGAAACCTTTATTAATTTAAGGATTGTATTCTGTGTATCTCGTTGTGTCTGACTTTTGTCACCTCTATGTCAGACGAGTGACAGACATATGACCGACAGATGTCAGATCATGAGGCCAAGGTATGAAGCGAATCACCATCCGGTTGCCTGAACAGCAAATATCGATGCTGGAGAAGATGGTTGAGGCGGGTGAATTTCCCACCGTCTCCGAGGCTATCAGGGATGCTGTACGTATGCTCATCGAAAAGCGGGCAACCAGAGTGCTCGCTGACAGTGATCAACTGTCATTTTAGACGTGAGGGGGATAAAAGTATGCAGAGTATCATCAATGCCGCAGTCATCAATGCGGAAAGAGAAAAAGAACTCAAGAATATATCGCAAAATTATGATGATGATATGGATGGTCAGCCGCGTATCGTCATCATAGGATGCGGTGGGGCTGGAAATAACACCATTAACCGTCTTCATCATATGGGTGTCTCCGGCGCTGAAACGATTGCCATCAACACAGATAAACAGCACCTGGATATGATTCAGGCCGATAAGAGAATCCTTATTGGAAAAAGCCTGACAAAAGGGCTTGGAGCAGGAGGATATCCAGAAATCGGGCGCAAGGCTGCTGAAATGGCTCGTCCAACGCTTGAAAGCCTGCTTGAGTCTGTTGATCTCTGCTTTATTACAGCAGGTATGGGTGGGGGTACTGGTACTGGTTCTGCACCTGCTGTCGCGCAGATTGCAAAAGAACAAGGGGCCATTGTTGTAGGTATGGTTTCATACCCATTTGATGTTGAGAAAGCAAGACTCATCAGAGCAGAAGATGGGCTTGAAGCCATGTCAAAAGCATGTGATTCCGTCATTCTTCTTGATAACAACCGTCTGAAAAGTTTTGTTCCAAACCTTCCACTTGCCCAGTCTTTCTCAGTTATGGACCAATTAATTGGAGAAACGGTAAAGGGAATTACTGAAACCATAACAGAGCCATCACTTATCAACATCGATTACGCTGATGTCCGGGCAATCATGAGTAAGGGAGGAGTCGCTACAATGCTTGTTGGTGAGTCCAAACAGCAGAACAAAGCTGAAAGTGTTGTCCGGGAATGTCTGTCAAATCCAATGCTTGACATAGACTATCGTGGTGCGACAGGGGCATTGATCCACATTACCGGTGGGAGTGACCTGACACTCATAGAATCTGAAGAGATCGCTTCCTCTCTGACATATGAGTTAGATCCTCACGCTGATGTTATCTGGGGAGCCCGTATTCGTTCTGATATGGAAGGAAAGGTCCGTGTTCTTGCCATAATGACCGGTGTGAAAAATGGTGACACCATCGCCAAACCTAAACAACCATACCGGGAAAAACTTGACAGAATTGAAGAACAGGTTCGTTACCCCAAATCTCCGGACCTCGCGCGAATCAAACCCCGCTCCGTTGCTGCAGCCATGGATTATGCAAGCGGACCTGACATTATGTGGATGTAAACCACATTTGCAAACAAACAACTGCCATAGACCTAAATACAATACGTTTCTCTTTTTTCACCTACGAAATTATTAAAAATGTTGTTGTCTTCTTAATAGTAGAAGGTCACACAGGATCCCTTCGCGATTTTATGAACGATGGGTCTCTTGTTTCGGAGCCTTTTGGTATTGGGAGTCGAACATACGTGGATCGTGTAGCGAACAAGAACTGTAGTCGAACAGATGAATGTTATCCCACTCATCAAGGGTGGCAGGCATCCCTGCAGGGGATCCTGAAGTGTTATCTATCTCTGATTCTTCCCGTTTTCACACGTCCTTTTGTACATACTACGTATTGCTCTTACGTATGTCCCATCTCTCGCACCGGTAGGGGATACCAGACGTGCCTTTTAATGCGAGGATTGGTTAACGATGTTGAATGAACTGATTGATAAAAGAAAAGTTACTATCTCGGGATCTGAGGATCATAAGAATAAACGGAATGAGTTTAATGCTCAGGCAAGTCAATTTGCCAGAGAAAGAAATACTCTGAATAATCAGACCCGTGAATGTGTTGAAGAAGCACAAAAGCATAAAGAACTCCGGGATCAGTTCAACAAGGAAGTTCAGGAACTTAAGGATAAGAGAAACGAGCTTAATGAACAGGCTAATGTTCTTTTTGGAGATATTGATGCCTTCAAAAAAGAACATGGCGGAATAAAAAGCCGGAGTATCAAGGAACTTCACAAACAGATTGAACACCTTGAATTCAGACAACAGACCGAAGTCTTTACTACTGAGAAAGAACGCGAACTTATTGAAAAGATTAAGGCCCTGAAAGAACAGCTTCGTGAGCAGGAAGCTGAAATTGAGCAGAACAAAGAAATCAGGGAAAAGATAACACTCGCAAAAGAACTCCGGAGACAGGCATCTGAGATCCACGACCATGTTACTCAGCTTGCAGAAGACGCTCAAAAGCACCATGACCTCATGGTAGAGTGTTACCGAAAAGCAGACTCTTCCAGAGAGAAAGCAGATGAAGCACACAAGAAGTTCGTCGAAGCTCAAGAAGCAGCAGACAATGAACACAAACTCTTCATCTCATGCCAGAAAGAACTCCGCGATTATGACAAAGTTATAGGTGGACTTCGCAAGAAGAATAAAAAGGTCAAAACCACCAAAGAACAGAAAGAAGTCAGAAAAGAAGCTGAACAGATATTTTCACAGTTTAAAGCAGGAGAAAAACTCACCACCGAAGATCTCCTCCTTCTCCAGCGTTCCAGACTTCTTTAATCCCATTTTTCTCTTTTCACAAAGAAGTCATTTATAGGGAAGAAACCAATATCATTGTAATGGGTTTCATCCGGACATTAGTCCTCAATATCGACCGCGATGATGATATTGGGTTTAAGTCATCTGTGGAAAGCCCGGTTATTGGAAGAGCAGCATGTCTTGATGCTGCTATTCGTCTTGCCTTGGCTGATCCTGAAGATTCTGATTTAAATGCAATTTTTCAAGCCATATCCACCTATGATAAATTAATTGCAGAAGATGAAGATGCGGAAGTTGTGGTTATCGGGGGGAATCATTTCCGTTTTATTGAGGGAGATAGAAAAATAGCACGATTATTAGATGAAGTTTTAGAGAAGACCGGATGTAATCAATGTATATTAGTTACAGATGGAGGAGAGGATGAATATATACTGCCAATTATTCAAGGAAAGATACCTATATCATCAGTTCAGCGTGTTGTTGTTTCACAAATGCCTAACTTGGAAGGTACATACTATATTATTAAAAAACTAGTCAGTGACCCAAAAATATCAAAAATTGTTCTTGTACTTCCTGGTCTTACCCTTCTCCTCTATGCTATAAGTTATGCTGTCAACCGGCCGGAAATTGCAACAATTGTAATCGCTGGATGTGTCGGAGGATATCTATTGTATAAAGGATTTTCACTCGATGAAGTTGTCAAAAGTGAAGTAATTGATCTCCGATCAACTCTTTACCGCGGAAGATTCTCATTTGTTACCTATATCGGGGGGCTCATTTTTGCGATCATCGGAGTCATGGAAGGAACATCAGCATTGACGAGTTATTGGGATGGGAGTGGAATTTTTCCGATGGCTATAATTTTCCTCTGGGGGGCAGTAGCCTGGTTTACTCTAGCTGCCATTACAACATCACTTGGCTCAATTATCGACAGTTTTCTTTATGAACGTGAAAGCCTTTCACGCGCAGTGATATTTTCATATTTTATCAGCGCTATAGGAGTTCTTGCATTTGGTGGAATGAGTTATACTCTATCAAATCTCGGTCTCTCACAATTTCCTATTTCACAAGACCTTGGAATCACTTATATTATCCAAGGCGCTATCGGTGGACTGATTTGTGCATTTGTTGGAATAATTCTTCAGCATTTTATTTCTATATGGGCACAAAAATCAGATGAACTCAAACTAACAATGTAAGGTTTCGTTTTATATTTGACTCGACCTTAAAAATAGGGACAATATTAAATTCTCAACCGTCTCTTTTGACCTTATCAGATCTCATGGAGGACTGATTATGGGGAGTTATAAAAAAAATATCCGATTCATTCTAGCACTGACTACAATTTTCTTACTATTATGCGGACAGGTAGCAGCTATTACCGCGAATGCTCGAATCTCTCCGCTTCAGGGAACATCCCCTCTGAATGTCATGTTCAATGATGTATCGGACGGCAATCCAATCGAATGGCATTGGGATTTTGGTGACGGTTATACCAGTGACGGACCACGCACCATGCATACCTACATGGTACCTGGTGCTTATACGGTAACTCTTCTCGTCCTGGATGAACAGGGAATGTCAGATACAGCAATTTTTAATAAAGTCATTGCCGTTTCTGCCAATCCATTCATGCCGGTAATACCTATGAATGTTCCTTCATTTTCTGCTGATTTTACCGGAGGGCCTCAATCAGGACCGGCACCACTTGCTGTTTCTTTTGCCGACCTTTCAAAAGGTAGTCCGAAGACCTGGGTATGGGAATTCGGGGATGGAACAACATCTATTGATCAAAATCCAGTTCATATCTATTCAGCACCGGGAACGTATACAGTCACATTAAAAATTGCCAAAGATGCCAGCACAGGAATGAAAGAAAGAAAAAATTACATTTCTGTGACTAAGGGAATTGGAATTACTGAGCAACAGGTTGTAAGTTCCGCTTCTGTTACTCCCATAAGTGAGAAGACACCAGTTTTAAACACACCAGTAAATGAGACATCAGAAAATACTTTTATGATGGACCACATTACAGGGGAAACAGAATCATGTCTATCAGACTTATTTCTGACTACCGAATCGGAGACTATCCCATCAGATGAAGATTTTTCGATCAATGTCAATGGAAAACCCCTGGAAAAAGTTTACTTCTGGATATCATCTGAGGAAGTTAATCAATCGGACAATAGTACGTATCCAGTAATTTTGGATAATGAGATGGTTTTTGATGAACAGGGAGGAATGTACCCTATCGGTTCATTTATCCCGAATAAAAAAACAGGAGAATCGATAATCGATCTTATTGTTAATAATGGATCAGAGTATACTACCAGATATTATGGCTTGGTGGCACTCGATAAAAACGGTGAACATACGATATCTCTACAGGCTAAGGAATCTTCTCCAGGGGTATATATTGCGAACGCGGTATCAGGTGAAACAGGAAATGATGAGTTGTGTGTCAATCAACTACAGGTGACAATTCTGCCATAATACATTTTAAGAGGGTATCTTAATAATCATGAGTAGTATTCTTAAGAGGTGATCTTCAATGAAAAATAACTATATTATTCAGATAACCGGAGTGATTTTCTGTTTTCTTTTTTTAGCCATTGGAATAGGATCTGCTTTTTCCATGTCATCCGGGGTGTCTTCCACGAGTTCATCAGGTGGGTTTTCGTCATCAAGTAGCACATCAAGTAACCTTGGGTTTAGTTCTTCCACGCTGGTGATGACCGGCGGGACTCCATCAAAACCTACACCTTCTCCAACTCCTTCCGGAGGTCCGGGTACTATTCCGACTAATGAAATAATCCCCTCACAATGGCAACCAGGAACACGATCAGGAACATTTTTTGATCCTTTTACCCAGAGCAGTTGGTTTTTTGATAATGTTCTTCAGAAATTTTATAGCCCGACATATGGATGGTTTTTAGTAACCCAATACACAAAAGAAGGGAAAATTTTTGCTCAATTTTATTATGATCCAAAGACCGGTGTTTTCAGAGATATGAAAACTGGATCTACAATTATGAGCCCTGCAAGTACAACACAACAGTCTAGAATAACTGGGCAGCCAGGACAACAACCAAGCCCCGTATCATCTGTACAGCTGACTCCTTCTCCAACCCCCGATACATCTCCCATTATTGCAACAGGTCAGCAATCAACTCCTGTAACTCCATCATCTTCAGCTCATCCTTGCAGAATTGCTTGTATTTCCTGTCCATCCGGATTCTGTGATGATTGTAACCAGAATGGGGTTTGTGACGATTCTGAATCATCAGGAACACCCGTAGTAGCCGGAACACAATCAGATACACAACCAGGCGGAGTGAGTGAAGAGCCACAAAAACCCATCCAGATTAATCTGCCAGTTACCCCTTCAGGAGTATCAGCGGAGGGGGGTTTAAGTGAAGATCCACAATCGACTATCTATTACCAGTTGGTACTTCCACAAGGAGGAATTCGACCAATTTTAGCCTGTGATCCAAATCAAGACTGTGAATATTGTCTGGATATTGATGAGGATGGCGCATGTTCAATTCTCGACTATGCAATTATTCTTTGTAATGAGAAATGGGGGCTGGACTACATGGGAAGCAGAGATAATATCTGTGATACTGAAATTCTTTTAATTATGAATTGCTCTGAACCATCGGATTGTATCATTGCAGAGTTCTGCAGAGACATGAATGGTGATGGTCTTTGTGATGAAGAATTAGAAACTGAAGAACTCTTGTAACCCCTTTTTTTCATTACTATTTAAACAATATTTTAGAATTCATATCCATGATTATTAATAATCTGCACATGTATGATGACTACATGGGCAGAACTGAATCGATTATATCAGAAACAACAAATAAAACAAACGAAAAAAGATTAACCAATCTTATCAAATGGATTTTTATTTTTTTTATCATCATTTTTTTTATTGAACCGGTTCCTGGAGCAGGAAATGCATACACAATTGGAGATATTATTCTCAAAACTGATCAGTTGAGAAATCTGACTAGAGCAGATGGATCAGGAATAGGGGTAGGAGTAATTTCAAATGGTGCAAATGGGCTTATACAGGCACAACAGTCGGGTGATCTTCCTGAAAATGTGATAATTCTCATGAATGGAAGAGGAAGTGAAGGAACAGCAATGATGGAGATCATCCATGACATCGCTCCTGGTGCACCACTGCTCTATCATGATTTTGGTGGAGGAGCCAAAAATGACTTTATTTATGCAGTAGAATCTCTTATAGATGCAGGAGCCAGGATAATCGTTGATGATGTCGGGTTTTTACAAGTTCCCTATTTTGAGGATGGATATACTGCTAAAAATTTAAATCGGATACTGGATGAACATCCTGAAGTGATTATTGTCAGTGCTGCAGGGAACAATGCAGAAATCCATTATCAGGGACGCTTTTCTAATGATGGGATGGGGTACCATTCATTTGACATGGTGAGAGGCATTCCCATCGCAATCCAGCCGGGAGGAATATTTTCTGCATTTTTACAGTGGGATGATATGTATGGACGCTCTTCAAATGATTATAACCTGTATCTTGAAGAAAATGGAGAAATGATTGCTCTGAGTGAACGTCTCCAGGATGGAAGTTCACTTCCTGAAGAAAAATTCACCTACATAAATGATGGGAATAGACTTGTTCAGAGTGAACTCAGAATAAAAAAGGAAAATTCTTCAGCTGAAGACAAAAATATTGAAATCTTCATAAATGCTCAAAAAGATAAGGTATACATCACCAGGGAACATCTGGTTATTGAGGATTCTATAATTGGGCAGGCAACAGTTCCCAAAGTTTTATCGGTAGCTGCTATATCACCTGAAAAAGTAAATGCCATCGAACGATATTCATCACATGGTTTTGTCACCTTATCATATCCGGATAGTTCAGTGAGAAATAAACCGGACATTACCGGAATTAATAATATTGATGTTTCCGGTGCAGGTGGATTTCCAAAAAAATTTCCAGGTACAAGTGCTGCCGCTCCACATATTGCAGGATTGATGGCCCTTGAATGGAGCCTTTTCCCCACCATTCCGGCTGATAATATGAGAGAGGCGCTTCTTTCAACAACCCTGGAACTAGGAGAGCCTGGCTGGGATTCGGCTTTCGGATATGGTCTGCCTGATGCAATGAAAATGTATGAAAAATTACAGGGATTTAATCCAGAAAATCCCCTGGATTCATCATTGGCCCAAAAATCGATTCAACCCATACAATCCATGATTGAACCTCCGGTTATGCTGTCTGGTTCTGGGGAGATAACCGGACCTGTGATAATCACTTCTCCTGGAACGTACACTCTTGGAAAAGATATCACTCATTCTGCCGGGTCGATCATTACTATCATGTCTTCTGATGTTATCATTCAGGGTGAAGGAAAAAGAATTGAAGGTATAAGTGTTCAGTTTATCGATAATACTCCGATAGATCAGAATGCTATCCTCATACAGTCACCGGATTTTGGAAAACTGAAAAATGTGGTAATCAGGGATATGGTAATAGAAGGCACAACAAATGCTATTATTGGAAAACAACTGGATCAACTTCATATTGATAGTTGCACCCTGTCACACAACACAATAGGAATCGGCCTATATGGATCTAATAACAGCCTCATCGAAAACTGTCTCCTTTCTGGTAATTCATATAAAGGTCTAGCAATCAAAGACGGGTCATCTAACAATCTGGTAAAAAGAAATACCATTGAAAAGAATCTCTATGGAATCGATACAGTTGGAAGTGTGAACACTATCCTTGAAGACAATATTATCCAAGACAACCGAAGGGAGGATATATACACCCCGAAGGATTCTCCACCAGTAATAGGTCCAACCATTATTCCCACAAGAGTAATCCCCTGTCCGGATATGAATTATGATGGAATTTGTGATGATCCAAATGGGACTCCACAACTGACAAATGTGCCAGCCACTTCCTCTGTTCCATATTCATATTCAGAGGAAATTACAATGACTACCATCTATTCACATCCAACGGACCATCCGACATATTATCCCACATCACATCCAACATCCTGTTCATATTGTTAATTTTTAATCCGTTTTTTAATAAAATCCAGTTCAATTACGGATTTTCCAAAACTTCATATACTGATCATCCTGGAGAACTCCATCATGGTGTGGTATGTATGGAAATAGCAGAAATTTTCTATTTTAATAGTACTGATTTTAATACTCGGATTTTTTCCATTATTGGCTGAAGGGGATGATTCCACCTTTATAGAGAGCATTACTTCAGAATTTCGTATCCCAATTCAAAACTCTGTCTTTTCTCTTTTTAATATATTCCCTTGGGATAACCGGAATATTTGACAGAAATCTACAATATATCATTAACAAATCCATAACTTTCTAAAAAAGGTGAACTCTCAAATAGTAAGACTTAAAACAATACTCATACAGGGAAGGGAAAATTATGACAGATACATGGAAAATGATTCCAAAAGAAAAGATAATTATTCACTGTCTTTTTTGTTTTTTATTCATATGTCTTTTATGTAATCCGGTAACTGCTGCAGGATCAATTCATACAGTAGGCGATAGTGTATTAAAAACTGATCAACTGAAAAATATGACGAATGCTAATGGAACCGGAGTGATTGTCGGAGTAATTTCTAATGGAGTAAAAGGATTAGATGAATCTCAAAAATCAGGTGATTTACCGAATGACCTTATTGTATTAAAAGAGGGTAAAAAGGCAGAAGGGACCGCAATGATGGAGATAATTCACGATATTGCGCCTGGTGCAACCATAATTTATCATGATTTCGGTGGAGGAAGAGAAGAGAAATTTATTGAAGCTTTTCAAAATCTCATAAAAGCAGGCGCAACCATCATCGTAGAAGATGCATTTAATTATGAAGTTCCCTATTTTGAAGACGGGAATATTGCTCAGAAAATTTCCAGGATCATTGATGAAAACCCTAATGTCCTGATTATTAGTTCAGCAGGGAATACTGCAAACAACCATTATCAGGGATTTTTTTCTGATGATGGCGAGGGATATCATTCATTTAATGGATCTACCGGAATACCACTTGAGATTCAACCCGGGGGCAGGGTAAAATTACATTTACAATGGGATGATCCCTACTCTGCAGCATCGAATGATTTTGATATCTTCATTCATGATCTACAGAGTGACTCAGATATTGCCATTGGAAACAAAGTTCAGACCGGAGAACAAAAGCCTTACGAAAAAATTGATTATCAGAATGTGGGCGATAATGTCCAGAAAGCAGAAGTTCGAATCCGGGCAAAAGATGGTAAAGGACAAGGATCTCACCTGGAACTTCTTCTTGAAACAGATGCAACAAGGGTCAAAGTCGGAAAGGAATATTTGACATCTGACGATTCGATTATTGGTTGGGCCGCTCTTCCCAATGTGATTTCGGTAGCAGCAATTTCTGCAAACAATCAAAAAATTCAGGATTTCTCTTCACAGGGCACAGTCACGATCGTTCACCCTGTTCCTGACATAAGACAAAAACCAGAGATTACCGGTGTAGACGAAGTTGAGGTAACTGGTTCTGGAGGTTTTCCCACAATATTTACAGGAACAAGTGCTGCTGCACCACATATTGCGGGTTTGCTAGCTTTAGTAAAAAGTCTTTATCCTTCAGTACCAATTACAGAACTGCGAGATGCTCTCCTTAATAGTGCTAAAGACCTGGGAACTCCAGGATGGGACGAAATTTATGGCTATGGTCTTGCGGATGCTCTTTCACTTCATGCATACCTACAGGAAGAAGGAAAATCCACAGGAATTACTGATTCAAATCAGACATCAGTCATATCTGAAATCATAATACCACCTGAGCAGGTTCCTGCGAACGAATTTATACTCATTGAACCTGCTGTCCTCTCAAAGCCCGGATTTTATATCCTGGGTGATGACATCATCGACTTTTCTGAGTCAATTCTGACAATTACCGGATCAGATATCAGTATTGATGGAAATGGTCACTCAATATCCGGTATATCAATCCGATTTGGAACAGAAGCACCGGTATTACAAACCGGGATTCTAATCTGGTCTCCAGAAAATGAAGTAATCTCTAATATATCTATTAAAAATGTGAACGTCACTGGAACATATGCAGGAATTTCAGCGAAGGGAGTTCAGAACCTGTTTATAGACTCATGTGGTCTTACATATAATAACAGGGGAATGGATATTTCCAATACAAAAAATATTCAAATTAAAAATTCTGTTGCTATAGGGAACGGATATGCAGGAATCCATGCAGATGCCAGTTCTACAGAACTATCATTAGAAGAAAACCAAATTATAAAGAACCTATATGGAATCGTACTGGATGGATCCACACTCTGCTTAATAAAGCAGAACCTGGTCGCAGATAATTACTATGATGGCATCAAACTTGATCATGGAATAAGTCTTTCTCATATTGATAATAATTTCTGTGTAGGAAATAAGAATGGAGGAATTACCCTTTTATCCGGTCATAAAAACTTCATCACAAATAATACTTGTCAAATGAACAATCCTTCAGGGATATTACTTTCCGAGTGTTCTGAAAACACCCTTTCTGGAAACCGTCTGATCCAGAATGTACGGGGATTAAATGCTTATTATTCAGACAATAATACCATATCTCATAATGAAATTGTGGGAAATGATGCAACCGGTATTATGCTTCAACCATCAGGACATAATACCATATCTGACAACCGGCTTATCGCGAATTTTGCAGAAGGGATTTTAATCACCAATGCTGTTGGATCAGATCAAATCAATCGTATTGTAAATAACTATCTTGAAAATTTTCAGAACATCCGTATCCAGGAAGGAGGAAGACCCAATTACCAATGGAATGATCCAACGACAACGGCGACGAACATTGTCGGAGGACCGGTAAAAGGTGGAAATGTCTGGTCACTTCCAAATGGGAAAGGATATTCACAAACCTGTCAGGATAAAAATTCTGATGGCATATGTGATCTCCCCTATACTATTTTTTCTGGAAATGTCGATGAATTTCCGTTAAAGTATACCGGTGAGTCCTTATCCCAAACAGTGATAGCCGAACTTGGTCCTCTTCCTGAACCACAAACCGCTGAAGATTTTGTAACGAGAGGAAAAATTCTGATGGGGAGTAGCGATTACTCCGGTGCTCTTGAAGCATACGAGCAGGCAATTGCTCTTTCTCCGACTAACTATCAGGCATGGCGGGATAAAGCTCTCTGTTTGAAGGAATTAAAGAAATATGATGAAGCGATGCAGGCTTTGAATACGATCCTCCCCATATACAAAGAAAAACCAGAACTATGGTCAACTGCGGGAGACATACTTCTAGTAGATATGCAGAAATATACAGAATCTATATCTTTTTTTGAAAAGGCAGTTTCTTTGGATGCTCGGGATACACATACGCTCGTGAACCTTGCCTTTGCGTATGATAAAACAGGTAAACCAGATCGTGCATTGGAATTATACCGCCAGGCACTAGAGATAAACCCATCACTCACTGATGCATGGAATAAAGCAGGCAATATTCTTACTCGCGCAGAGCAATATGAAGATGCTGTGGGGATGTACGACAAAGGACTGTTAATTGACCCGGGAAATACATACATTCTCAACAACAAGGGATACTCTCTGTTTCTTGCAGGGAAATACCCTGAAGCAGTAGAATCTCTAGAGAAAGCTGTAATTCTGGATCCCAAATATAAATCTGCATGGAAAAATCTAGGTGATGTATTCAAAGCTATGGGAAGAATAGCAGATTCGGAGAAAGCATATGCAAATGCTGCCTGATTGATCAACATTCCATAATACTTTTTTATAAGAAGTACTGATGTGAATACATGAAGCGGATTGCCGTTTTCATGATAAGTGTGTGTATCATGGTTCTCTCTCTGGTAGCGACTGGATCAGCATGGTATTCATCTAGCTACTCTTCTCAATATCAGTCGTCATCAGGATGTGCATGGGATCCATGGTTTGGAACGCAGTGTGGATATTCTCAGAGTTATAGCCAGCAGTCGAGTACTTCGTATGGAGGATATTATCCATGGGGAGGGGGATGGGGAGGTAGTTACTACAATTCCTACTCTTCATGGGACTATGGAAGCTGGGGATTTTGGGCAAATGGATCACAAATTGAAGATGTGACCGGTGTTTGGAATACCGATCTTCTTGGTGAGATAAATCTGAAACTAACCGGAGACGACATTATCCGGGGTTCATATATGAATGGAGAAAACCAAGGATACATCCAGGGGAATTTCAGTTACTCAAATGAAACATTACCTGCTATGGATGGTATCTGGTGGGAAGAACCTACATACCAGCCCCCGTATTCAGCAGGTGTAATGGAGATTACATTCCTGAATTCAACTGCCCTTGAAGGTATATTCTCTTACTCTGATGGAACATGGGGGCCGTTCACCGGAACGAAGGTTAGTGGCAACCTCTCCGAAGAGACTGAGGAAATGCTTCTTGAAATGCCAGAAGTGAACTGGACCCTTAATTATGATGAACAGAAAGATTACCTTGTCAGCAACCCACCGGAAGAAAACCCAGTGATGCAGCCTGGCGAGGAATCTACTGTTTAACTTTTTTTCTGACATATCTTACATATAAATATAATGATGACATATTTTCTCCAATATAATCATCATATCGGGTGATAGAGATGGGAATACAAGAAACTGATGATGCTATGCAAATAAAAGGGGATGACAACCTATTTTCTGAAATAAAAAAAGTTATCGAATTTCAAAAATCCGGACTCATCGAAGTAAGGATAGATATTAATCGACTTTCTGGTACAAATACTGAAATTGGTAATTTATTTAATGAGATATTAGACATTCACAAAAAAAATTTGAATGAAATACAAGCTTCGATTGGTAACCTTGTTAATGGAGATTTTACAAGAGAAGAAACAAGACTTCCTGGTGAACTTACGAAAATATCTGATGGGATCGGTACCCTTCGATCATCTCTTTTAATGCTGGAAAAAGATGTTTCCAGATTTTCCACAGCCTTTCAACAGGGAGATCTCACATTCAGAGTTGATGCAGCAAAGTACAAAGGAGGATTTGCTGATATTATAGAAAAAATGGATCAGGGCATCGAGGCAATTAACACCCCAGTAAAAATAGCATTCGCAGGAGTATCCAATTTTGCCGAAGGAAAGATTCCTGAAACCAATGATGAAACCAAATTTCAGGGTGATTTTAAAGGTTTAATTCAAAACCTCAACCAGATCGTTTATGTTTCGAAAATGAGGGCAGAAGATATTCAAACACTCATTAAATCTGCAGAAGAGGGTATTTTAGATGCCAGGGCTGATCCTACGAAATATCCGGGATATCATGGAAATATATTAGCCGGATTTAATGAAATTTTAGATGCATATATCAGACCGATTAATGTTTCAGCTGAATATATTGACAGAATTAGTAAAGGAGATGTTCCACCAAAAATTACGGATGCATACCGTGGCGACTTCAATGAGATTAAAAATAATCTCAATGCTCTCATTGATGTCGTACACATGAGAAATGACGATATAAAGATGCTCATTGATGCAGCGATTGACGGGAAACTCGATGTTAGAGCTGATCACTCAAAGTATCCGGGAGAAAACGGAAAGATGATCAAGGGCATCAATGACATGCTTGATGCATATATAGGACCAATCAACCTTTCAGCTGAATATATTGACAGGATTAGCAAAGGAGACATTCCACCAAAAATTACGGATGCATACCGTGGCGACTTCAATGAGATTAAAAATAATCTTAATGCTCTCATTGATGTCGTACACATGAGAAATGACGATATAAAGATGCTCATTGATGCAGCGATTGACGGGAAACTCGATGTTAGAGCTGATCATTCAAAGTATCCGGGAGAAAATGGAAAGATGATCAAGGGCATCAATGACATGCTTGATGCATATATAGGACCAATCAACCTTTCCGCCGAATACATTGACAGGATTAGCAAAGGAGACATTCCACCAAAAATTACTGAAGAGTATCATGGGGATTTCAATGAGATCAAAAATAATCTCAATGCTCTCATGGATGTCGTACACATGAGAAATGACGATATAAAGATGCTCATTGATGCAGCGATTGACGGGAAACTCGATGTTAGAGCTGATCATTCCAGATATCCAGGAGAAAATGGAAAGATGATCAAGGGCATCAATGACATGCTTGATGCATATATAGGACCAATCAACCTTTCCGCCGAATACATTGACAGGATTAGTAAAGGAGACATTCCACCAAAAATTACTGAAGAGTATCATGGGGATTTCAATGAGATTAAAAATAATCTCAATGCTCTCATTGATGTCGTACACATGAGAAATGACGATATCAAGTTGCTCATTGATGCAGCTATTGATGGGAAACTCGATGTTAGAGCTGATCACTCAAAGTATCCGGGAGAAAACGGAAAGATGATCAAGGGCATCAATGACATGCTTGATGCATATATAGGACCAATCAACCTTTCCGCCGAATACATTGACAGGATTAGCAAAGGAGACATTCCACCAAAAATTACTGAAGAGTATCATGGGGATTTCAATGAGATCAAAAATAATCTCAATGCTCTCATGGATGTCGTACACATGAGAAATGACGATATAAAGATGCTCATTGATGCAGCGATTGACGGGAAACTCGATGTTAGAGCTGATCATTCCAGATATCCAGGAGAAAATGGAAAGATGATCAAGGGCATCAATGACATGCTTGATGCATATATAGGGCCAATCAACCTTTCCGCCGAATACATTGACAGGATTAGCAAAGGAGACATTCCACCAAAAATTACTGAAGAGTATCATGGGGATTTCAATGAGATTAAAAATAACCTAAATGCATTAATCGACGTTGTCCATATGAGAAATGATGACATCAAGATGCTTATTAATGCCGCAATAGATGGGAAACTCGATGTACGGGCTGATCCCTCAAGATACCCTGGAGAAAACGGAAAGATGATTAAGGGCATCAATGATATGCTTGATTCGTATATAGGACCCATCAACCTTTCTGCAGAATATATAGACAGAATTAGTAAAGGGGATACACCACCGAAAATTAAAGAAGAATACAGGGGAGACTTCAATGAAATTAAGAATAATCTAAATGCACTCATTGAAGTCATTCAATTGCGTGGAGCAGACATTCAACTATTAACAAACGCAGGTTTGGAAGGAAAACTTGATGTTAGAGCAGATCCTTCCAAATATTCTGGATATCATGGAGGAATGATCCAGAGCATTAATAATATGCTTGACACCTACATCAGTCCGTTAAATCTTGCGGCTGAATATATTGACAGAATTAGCAAAGGTGATCTCCCCCCGAAAATTACCGAAGAATATCATGGAGATTTCAACGAACTAAAAAATAATTTGAACCAGTGCATTGATGCAATTTCATTACTGACCGAAGATGTCAAAATATTATCTGATTCTGCAACAACTGGTGATTTGCATACACGTGCAGATGTATCCAAGCATCAGGGATCCTATGCAACTCTTGTACAAGGAATAAATAAAACACTTGATGCTGTTGTTGGGCCTATTGAGGAAGCAATGAGAGTGGCAAAGGAATATGCATCATGCAATTTGTCTACTCATTTTGATCAGAGTATTTCAGTTCAGGGAGAGTTTGCAGAATTTAGGGATTCTTTAGATACTATTGGAATTGATATATCAAAAACTATTGAAAACCTTCATAATGAGATAGAATCACTCTCTAAACATTCTAGTAATGCCCAATTTGGTGTGGAAGATGTAAGCAGAGGAGCTCGGGAGATTGCACAAAATGCTGAAGAAACTTCTTTGAATGCTTCAAAATCAGAAGAAGGAATAGATCAGGTTTTACGGGCAATGGCTGATCTTACCGTAATGGTTAGCGATATTTCTGCAAATGCTGATGCGGTGGCACGATTAAGTGAAGATGCAAACGCATTGGCTAAAAAAGGAACTGAATATGCTGGTGCTGCAGATAAAGGTATGGAGAGTATAACCAGGTCATCATCTGAGGTTGAACAGATCATTGGAGCAATTCGAAATGAAATGGATCAGATAAGAAAAATTGTTAATATAATCACTGATCTTGCAAACCAGACAAATCTCCTTGCATTAAATGCAGCAATTGAAGCAGCACGAGCTGGTGAAGCAGGAAGAGGATTTGCAGTAGTAGCAGCAGAAGTAAAAGCTCTTGCTCAGGAATCAAGAACATCTGCTGAGTCAATTGCAGATATGATCATGGGTCTTGAGAGAAAATCAGATAGTGCAGCTCATGCTATTGAAGCCGCAGGGAAGGCAGTTATTGAAGGCAATAATGCATTATCAGATACGTTGAATGTTTTCAATGAATTAACAAATGCAGTGGAAGATATTAATCAGAAGATGCTTATAATTGCCCAGGGCACAGAACAACAGGCAGCATCATTTGAAGAAATAACGGCTAGCGCGAATGAAATGAGCACCCTGGTTAAGAGAACTGCAGATGACGCCACGCAATCTTCAGCAACGAGTGAAGAAGCTCTTGCAGTTGTTTCTCAAATAAATGGGATTATTAACCTGATCAATGAAGCAGTGATGAATATGAGAAAAGAGATGGAAGTGTTCCATTTGAGAGAAATTTCCTGAATTCACTGTTTTTTTGATAATAACAACGAATGAATTTCGGCAGGAGTTAAGATTTTATCAACTTCTGTGGCCCTTAGAGCTGCTTCAGGCATGCTTCGAATGGTGCATGTATCAGGATCCTGAATAATTGTTGTAGCACCTATTTTTTTCATGTGAGCAAGACCATAGGCCCCATCACTTCCCATCCCGGACAGGATTATTCCTGTATATGAATGCCGGGTATCAGGTGAGAGAGACAACATCGTAACATCAATAGATGGGCGGACAAAATTTACTTTTTCTGATGAGTTAAGAAGAAGAATATCATTATTTTTAAGAGTCAGATGATTATCTCCAGGAGCAATATAAAGAGAGCCATGCTTTAGCATCTCTCCACTTTTCGGAATGATAACCTCCATAGAAGTGAGTTGAGAGAGACGACGTGCAAATCGAGAGGTTGTTGACTCTGGCATATGTTGCACAATAACAATTGCAACCGGAAGAACAGGAATACCAGTAAATATATCAAATAAAATTCTAGGTCCACCAGTTGATGATCCAATAATAAAAAGATTCATAAAATGGGTTTTAATTTAACATTGTAAGGTAATCATCAACAAGCGCGATAAGGTTTTCAGGTTCAAATGGTTTTGTAATATAATCGAAGACATATTCTTTCAAGTGATCGAGTGATGTATCCGGAACATCTTTTGCAGTAAACATAGAAATAATGAGATCATGCATCATATCCCGGTTGACGATCTCCTGGATAGTCTCCCACCCATCAAGTCCGGGCATCATGATGTCCATCAAAATCACTCCTTTAAACCCTTTCTGAAGGTAATTCAGACATTCCTGTCCTGAATGCGCAAGTAATATCGGGAATGGCCTTTTTTTAAATAAAGAATAAACAGTAAAAAGAATATCCTCATCATCATCAACAACCATGAGACCAGTAATTGAAGTATCTATACTTGTATCCTGTGAGGAATTCATATGAATGGGATATTGTGAGTAAGACTATATTATATGCTCGATTATCAGATAAACAGAAACATACAATTGGTTCAGCGAAATAATGGCAGATATTTATGACCGATAAAAAAACTAAGAACGATTTTATACAAAAATTTGTAGAAAAAAAGAATAATGCACGGAAAAAAAAGAAAGATAAGAAAAAAAATATTCAGCCAGAAAAAGCTACGAAAACCGGAAATTTAAGGATACCATCGCGATTAGAGCGATTATTTGAACAATATATTGAAATTAAAACAGGAAAACCTGTTGATTCACCTCAAATCATCGAAAAAATTAAAAATTCTATCCTTGCTCAAAAGGCAGGATATTGGAATAAGAGTCCACACGCAAAATATGGAAAAGCATATGATGTATTTGCATACATGGCTTATCAGGCTCCAGGATACATCATCCAATTTAAATCTATTTTAAAAATTCTTGAAAACGATAAAGTATTAGCAAAAGATCTCGTGGTGCTCGACCTTGGTACTGGTCCGGGTGTTGTACCTCTGTCATTGATTTGGTACATGAAGGAAAAAAGATCAGGAACCCTTACAATACATGCAATTGAACAATCTGAAGAATTTTTAGAGGCATTCAGATATTTAATTTCATCATTCGCTACAGAGTCATCTATTAAAACCGGAATTATTTCACATACTGATATAAAGTCAGTTCCAGAATCAATTCCTGATGAACTGAATCTCATAACATGTCAAAATGTTCTCGCAGAATTATCAGACATGAGTAATTCTGAGAAGGTAACACTTCTGATGAAATACATCTCACATTTATCAGATGATGGCTTTCTCGTAATAGTAGAACCAGCTGAACTCAGGCATTCAACACAATTGAGAATTCTCCAAAAGGAATTAGAAAAAGCCGGACTATATGTATACAGTCCTTGTAGATATCTCCATGATGGGAGTTGTAATCCGGAAAACTGTTGGTCATTTCTTGAACTTCCCTTGATGAAGTCTACAAGATTAATGGACTTGTTGTCACAGGATAAAGATGGATACCGGTTCGTGAACACTGACATTAAATGTTCTTATAGCATCCTATCAAAAAAACCAAGACCCTTGATATCACATGTAGGAATGGAAGAACTCATTCCATTCTATTCTCTTGAGGATTATCTGGGAGAAAAAATAAGTGTTGCTGGGGTAAAATTGTCAAACGACATAGGAACCAGAGATTTTGCAATTTTTCTAATATGTGACGGAACAGGATCACATAAAGTGTACTTGATAATTCCCAGGACATTGAAAACAGAAGAAGTAAAAATGGCGCGATATGCGAATTATGGTGACATCTTAAGGATCGATAATGTCAGGGTCAGATGGAATCCGAAAAAAAATTCATACAATCTTGTTTCAGGAACACGGACACGTGTTTCTGCAATGAATAAATAGATTCCCAGTTAATTTATATTCAGTGTTTCAGTATTGCATCAGATATCAGGTCGATAAATGTCAGATGAAGACCCAATAAAAATATTACAGGTACGCTTTGCAAAAGGAGAAATTACATCTGAGCAATATGAGCAGATGCTTTCATATCTCGTCCGAGATATTTCGTCATTTCAGTATAATTTTCAAAATAAAAAATCTGATACCAAACCAGACCTACCTGAAAGCAAAACTCATATTCAAATTTCTGTTTTACCTGAATCTCATATAAATCCTGAATATGATAATTCTGAAGAACCAGTTTCATCACTAACTGAACCGGAACGCATAAAAGTAAAAGAAATTGCAACAGAGATTGCAAATTCTGAAGAACCGGTGACATCCGATACAGAATTTTCTGGAGATAAAGAAACAAAGGATGATGATGAATCAATTCCGGATGAAGATTTTGCCGCTGGAACAGTATTAGATACAACGGTATCCAATGAACAAATTGAATCAATAGAGATATCAGAAGAAGTAGTTGAAGAAATTTCTGATCAAAAAACATCTCCAGATAAATTATTATCTCAGGAAGATCTTGGAGATGTATGTTATCGGACAGCTGTAAATCTGGTTCAGGCAGGAGAATTTGATAAAGCGTACCCCTTTATAGAGAAATCATTAACCATTCAACCGGATCTCACATTATCATGGTTATACAAAGGTTTTATTCATCATAACCGGAAGGAATTCGAAGAGGCAATCATCTGCTTTGATAAGGTGGTAAAAAAAGAGCCTACTCAGATAAGAGCATGGCTTTTTAAGGGGTACAGTCTTTTTCACCGTCATCAGGATGAAAAAGCACTGGAATGTTTTGACATCGTATTGAAGGATGATAAAAACCATCTTCGGTCTTTAATCTACAAAGGATATTGTCTAAAAAATCTAAGTCGATATCGGGAAGCAAGTACAACTTTTGATACTGCAATCCATCTCAATCCAAAAGATATTATTTTACGTCTGAATAAAGGGATTTGCCTGTTTGAAGATAAACAGTACTATGATGCTTTAAGTGCGTTTGACAAAGTCCTAGAGCTTGATAAAAGAAATTTATCAGCATGGCTTTTTAAAATTCGTAGTCTTATCAGAATGGACAGAATTCAGGAAGCATTTCAGAGTTCTGGTAAATTACTAGAAATTCAGCCGAAAGAAGTCAGCGTGTGGCTTGCACGTGCTGATCTTCTCATAAAAATGAAAAAGGTTGAAGAAGCGCTCGAGGCTACCAGAAAGAGTCTGTTATTAGATAAATGGAATCCGGATACCTGGTCACTTCGAGGTCTTTGTTTTTATAAATTGGGGAAATTTAACGAAGCACTACAGTGTTATGATAATGCTCTAAAAATCAATGCAAGGCATCCTGATGCGATGAAGAATAGAGCAGTATGCCTTCATAAATTAAAACGACATGATGATACCCTTGATTATTACGATTATGTAATAACAATAAATCCAAAAAAAATAGAAGCATGGTTTAACCGAGGATTAATCCTTCATAAATCAAAAAACTACGAGAATGCACTACAATCATATAATAAAGTAATCGAACTGGATAAATACCATATTAAAGCATACTTCAATAAAGGCTTGATCCATCGTCAGCTCGAACAATATTTTGAAGCACTTGAATCATTTACGAAAGCCACCGGTGTTGATCCCACATTTGCATCAGCGTGGTATCATATGGGACTTATTTACACCGATCTTGTCAGGCATAAAGATGCTTTACAGTGTTATGATAAAACCTTAAAATTAAATCCAAAACATGTGGGAGCTCTTCTGAATAAAGGGGTAATATTAGAAGATGCTGGATTAAAAAGAGAGGCGTTTTTATGTTTCCAGAAGGCAGCAAATTTGGATACAAAAATTGCTGCTTCAATTAAAGGAAGATTTGTTCATTAAAAATTAAGTTCCGTGATCCCAGCTGCTCATATATTCCTGCTGGTCATGTGATAGTGAATCTATTGACAGATTCAATGAAGAAAGTTTATAGGACGCAACTGTGCGGTCAATCTCATCAGGTACCTGATGTACATCTGGTTTGAGGTCTGAGTAATGTAATGCAAGATACTCAGTGCTGAGAGCTTGTAATGCGAAAGAGAGATCCATCACTTCAATAGGATGTCCCATCCCTTTTGGAACTGCCAGATTGACAAGTCTGCCCTCTGCAAGAAGATGAATCACTTTTCCGCCGAAATGGTATGAATGAATACCTTCCCGTTCCTCAATTCTGTCAGCATGTGAAGATAGCCAGATCCCATCAATCTCAATATTGAAATGTCCGGCATTTGAGAGAATAACACCAGATTTCATAACAGACATGTGATCTCCGGTTATAACATCCCGGTTCCCTGTCGTTGTAATAAATATATCACCAATTGAAGCTGCTTGACTCATTGACATTACATGGAATCCTTCCATATGTGCTTCAAGAGCCCTTCGTGGATCAATCTCTGTAACAATAACTTTTGCTCCTAAAGCTGATGCTTTTCGTGCAAGTCCTCTTCCACAAAAACCAAACCCAGCAACAACAATCCATTTACCAGCAATCAATGAATTTGTAGTTGCCATAATGGCAGTAAGAGCACTTTCTCCGGTTCCATGAACATTATCAAAGTAGTGTTTCATTGGAGTATCATTCACAGCGATGACCGGAAATTTTAGTTTTCCCTCGGAGGCCATTGCACGAAGCCTGTGAATACCTGTAGTGGTTTCTTCACAACCCCCGATTACCTGTTGCAAAACATCAGTACGGACTGTATGAAGACGGTGAATTAAATCCATTCCATCATCTATAGTGATGACTGGTTTTGCATCGAGAACGGTGTCAATCGCTTGATAGTATTCATCAACAGAGCAGCCGCGCTTTGCATAGCAAAAAACATTCGGAACTCTACTTAAAGCAGCGGATACATCATCCTGTGTTGAAAGCGGATTACATCCTGTGATATGAACTATTGCACCCCCATCTGCAAGGGTTTTTACTAAATTTGCTGTTTTTGCCTCCACATGCAGGGCCATACCAATGACTTTTCCAGCAAACGGTTTTTCTTTCTTAAATCGTTCAGATATTGCATTCAGGACAGGCATGTATTGTCTTGCCCATTCGATTTTTAATTCCCCAGATTCCATATTTACCTCTAAAGATCTGATACTATTATAAAAATTTTCCATAAGTGTTTATCGGGCAATCATAAATCTTCTTTCCATAATCCTCTTCAGGTATTGTGAGAAAGGAATTACATATATGACTCTTACCCGGAGAATAATTCCTTGTCTGGATATAAAAGATGGACGTGTAGTCAAAGGAACAAATTTTCTAGGACTTCGGGATGCTGGTGATCCGGTAGAACTTGCCTGTAGGTATAATAAACAAGGCGCTGATGAGGTTGTTTTTCTGGATATCACTGCATCTAAGGAGAACAGAGGAATGATTCTTGAAGTAATTCAACGAGCAGCTGATGAACTCTTTCTTCCACTCACCGTTGGAGGAGGGATCCGTACACTTGACGATGTTCAAAAAACACTTCGAGCAGGTGCAGATAAAGTCTCGATGAATACCAGTGCAGTTCAAAATCCCTCTCTAATTTCAGAAGCATCAACTTCCTTCGGAACTCAATGTATTGTTGTAGCAATTGATGTGAAACGAAGAACTCAGATGGAATCAGATAAAACGCCCGTTCTTCTTCCAGATGGCACATCTTGCTGGTATGAAGTTGTGACACATGGAGGTTCAAAACCAACCGGAATAGATGCCATCGCTTGGGCAAAAGAAGCAGAAAATCGTGGAGCCGGAGAAATTTTGCTTACTTCAATGGAAACGGACGGAACGAAAGAAGGATTTGATATCCCTATCACCGCGGCAATATCTAATGCAGTGGGTATTCCGGTTATCGCTTCCGGAGGTGTTGGAACGATGGAACATTTTTATGATGGTTTTGTTAATGGAAAAGCGGATGCTGCTCTTGCTGCCAGCGTATTTCACTATGGAGAGATGACAGTTGCAGAAGTAAAAGAGTACCTCACAAAAAGAGGAATCGCAATTCGTCCTCCAGGACAATAATTCCTTATTTTGTTTTTCCAACTGACGCAAGATAGATACAAAATTCACTATCTCCATCAATACCCAGGATACAATTTATGTCATCATCATTGTACGATCCAATCGCACATACTCCAAGTGACAGGGCAGCACACGCTACATATAAATTTTGACAAATATGACCCGCCTCTATAAACAGATATCTCCACCCACGAGGTCCGAATTTCCAGATCATCCTCTCCGGAACTGCAGTCCATATAAATGATATAGCTGATGATGAAATCAGGTTCGGGTTTTTGCACACATGGCATAAAGACTGATGATCTCCAGAATGGCATTCTTCATGAACGAGAGCATGGTCAAGAGGAAGATATCGGTATATGCCTGGCTCAAGTCCACTGACTCTGTTTACAATAATGCGTGTTTCAAATGGGTGCAATGCGCCAGCTGAAGGCACAGTTCTGAAATGAGAACCATTTTTTTTCTCTCTGACACCCTGAGTATAGTGAAGGAGAAGTGATAACTCCCATTTATGCATCTCTTCATCAGAATAGGTACGTATTGTCTGGCGATCATCAAGAGCATCCCATAAAATTACAGGATCAACAGCTATTTTATTAATTTCCGGTAAGGGAATGAGAGTCTGGTTTGGTTCACAAACACCACATACGCGGGTTTTTGGTTCCTCTTCAACTTTTATATGTGAATCGCGGTACAGGGTTTCCTGTAAAAACTTGCGTCCAGTCCATCCGGAGTCAGATAGCATATATAGCAATAAGGATTGACAGCTACCTGAATCTTACGATACAATAGATAGATGAGTGGGAGGAGTAAGCCCCCTTCTGTTCATTGCGGCATTCAGCTTAGCACCGAACCCGGGCAGATTCCGAGTTATCTATATGCCCTGTTTCGATTTGCACCCGCAGGGATTCGCCGTTTCATCGGTTGTGACCTTCGCAGTTCAGCAGACATGCATCATAACTCCAGACACTCCGTATCGTTTCTGGTCCATAGCCGTGATTCTCACCACCCCTGATAATCAGGGCTGCGTACCCGGATGGTGGGGGGACTTTCCTCAGCTACGTAAATACGTTACCGTCGGCCGCACTCTCCCTCTCAGTATATCATAGATGTATTTAGTGAAAAGTGTATAACCTTGATAAGTGGTATAACTCAATCGCGATAAACCATTATTTATTTATAGAAATATCCTGATTAATGTAATTAGAAAGGGGAATCTTATTACTACAACAGCATTTATCCACCATAAGGGTGGAACTGGAAAAACAACCTCGTGCTTGCAAATTGGAGGAATATTAAAGAATATGGGAAGATCAGTATTAATCGTAGATACAGATCCCCAGGCAAATGCAACACTTGGTCTTGGTGTTTATCCAGAATCGGTTTATAAAAATATTTATCATTATTATTTACAACAATGTTCGGATAAAAAAAATTCAATTTCTCTTTCAGAATACATCATTAAAACCATTTCCGGTATTGATTTGATTCCATCTCACCTGGATTTAGTTGGTGCAGAATCGATCCTTTATCAAAATCCAGAACGATATCACATTCTTTCTCATGGAATTACCCCACTAAAAATGAAATATGATCATATTCTTATTGATACTCCCCCATTTCTTGGACAATTTCTCATGAATGGAATGATTGCATCTGATAAATCAGTGATAGTCTTTTCTTCAGATATATTTGCTATCGCAGGGTATGACCACCTAAATCTTGTTATTTCGGATATTAAAGATGTATTAGGAATTAAAATCCACATAGGAATGGCTATATTAAACAGGTGGATGGAATCAAAAGAAAAATCTGATTCTTTCATTTCAAGATTAGCTTCTTTTTTCAACATGAACATTGAAACAAAAATGAGTTCATTACAAGAAATACGTAACCAACTTGAAAGTCGCGTTCGGATTGATATTCCTGAAGTGGTATTGGTGGCAGAAGGCAAGGAAATATCTCGATCTATAAAACAGGGAATTCCTCTGATAACTCTGGCTCCCGATGATCCGGCGGTGCCAGGATTTACACAAGCATCAAAAATTATTGATGGATGGATAACCGGAGGGCAATAAGAATGCAACGGGAACACGAATATACTGGTAGAAAAGGACTTTTCACGATTACCTCAGAGGAGGCAAAGCAAAAAGAAATTATAACTCATGATGAAAATCTCGAGGAGATAATTGCAAAAATCTCTTTATATAAAGACGGAGATTTCCCTACAGTACCAGAGAAGTTTATTGCCTTATTAGAACGCATCCAAAAAGATGCAGAATCAATTACAAATGCCAATCAAGAAATACACTCTATCCAAGGTGAATTACAGAAATTAACTGAAGAGCAAGCATCATTAAAAAAAGAACATGAATCTTATCTATCGGATTTAATTTCTGCTCATACGGAATTTGACAGATCACTAGAAATATTTCAATATCATGAAATCCCGATGGTCATTGTTGGAAAAGACCAACAGGTAATGGATGCAAACGATAAATTCTGTTCAATTTTTGCTGTTGAAAGAAGTGAAATTATAAGACAATTCCCTCTTATTACCAGATATATACCGGAACAAAAACCATTTATCGCTCCGGACGAGAAAAAATACACAACAGTTTCTTTAAAACCACCCATCCTTCCTTTTGATCATGAAGCTGTTTCATTAGAGCTTCTTATTCAGCATTCCAGTAAAGAGAAATTCAGTGATATCGAAAAAATTCCATATCAAATTTTAGAAAATGCCCTCAATGAAACACTTCTTCCAGTTACCATTGTTGATGAATATAATATCGTTCAATTTGTTAATCCGGCACTTTTATTTCAATTGGCAAGAGAAAAGCAATTCGTAACCCGAAGAGATATTGCAAGCTGTGGTTTTGACGGTGAAATTGTTGAAAAAATTAATGAAGTACGGGTATCCTGGACTCGACAGGAATTCCAGACATCAATTTATCACCGTGATAATACAATAATCCACGTTTGGACACAGTTAATCCCTCTTGAATACAACGAAAATAAATATATTCTAATTGTCCTATTGCCTGATGATGAAGAACCTGAGCCAATACTAACCCAAGAATATCCAAAATCTACATCCATCTCTTCTACATATGTTAAAACTCTGATAGATATCAATCCTAATCCAATTGTTTTGTTTGACTCTGACACAAAAATAGTGCATGCAAATGAAGGAGTATCTGAATTAATCGGTGTTTCATCAGATCTACTAAAAAATCAGAAACTCTCTGATATTGGATTTCAAATACCCGATGCCTCATTGATTACCGGAGATATTGAAATTCTGCCAGATGAAATTTGTATTGAATCTCCATATGGCGTTCAATGTTATTCTGGTCTGTTAATACCAGGAAATTCTGAAGAAGGATCTTCCTCCATTCTCATTTTACAACCACCACTCCATAGTGAAGAAAATCCTCAAAACGACACACAAACAGAAAATGTACCTGTTGAGTTACCATCACCAGAAATGAGTGTTGATTCAACTGAAAAAATATCATCATCGATATCACTCTATATGTCTTTTTCCATTCCGCTCATCCTCATCGACAATGAAAATAAAATGCAGATGAATGAAGAATTTTTAGTGTGGAGTGGGATAACATACGAAAAATTTTCAGAATATGAACAGGGGATTTTTTTATTATTGGAGGAGTTAGTAAAGCAACCAGATAAAATTTGCACATTTTCATTCCCTCATGGAAAGAAATCTTTCCGAATCAATATTCAAAATAAATCAGGAGAACAATCTCTTCAAATTTACTGGTTTATTGACCAGACCCGGGAGTATGAACATATCTCTGAATTACAATCACAAGTTGAATCTGTGAAAAAAGAATTGACAACTGTCAGAAATTCCCTATCTAATGAACAAGTATCAATAAAAAACTCAGAAAACCTGATTGACCAGATTGATATTGTTGAATTTGAATTATCCGGCAGTCGTTATGCAATGGATATTGGAATGGTACGGGAAGTTGTTGAGATGCTTCCTATTACACCCCTGCCAAAAACCCCTCCCTATATAATAGGAATCATTAATTTACGCGGTGAGGTAACTCATGTTGTTGATCTCGCTATTTTGCTTGGGGAAGGTATAAAAAAGGATAGAACAGGACAGAAGATCATTATTGTTCCCCCCGATGCAGCTCATGGGGAACATTTAGGAATAGTTGTGGATAATGTTCGGAGTGTAACAGAGATTGGAGTAAAACAGGTTACTGCCCTTGGTGAAGAGATCAATAACAGAATTCAAACCCGTATAAAGGGTATTATTAAGGTCACACATGATGATCTAATAGATAAGCGTGAAGGAACAGAGAAAGATGCAAACCTTGTAATCTGGCTTGACATGAAAGAAATTTTAAATAGATTGGCAGGATTTCATTAATACTACCATTCACATTTTGTATATCAGATAATTATGGATAAAAAAATTGTTCCACCTGTATTTCCTCAAATAAATGTACCTCAGGTCAGTGATAAAGGCCTTCCGGAATTAATTCTAGATGTTCAAAAAAGACTTAATATTCAGTTGACAAGTTACAAACAGGACTATATAAAAAGGCGACTCTTATCCAGAATGAATTCAACACGGTCCAAGGATTTTGTTGAATACCATCAATTCCTGAAAACTCATCCTGAAGAGGAAGAAAAACTTCGGAATGCTCTGACCATAAATGTCACAAAATTCCTTCGTGATCCAGATGTTTTCAATCTGATAGGAAAAGAATTATTTCCTTCAATTATTCAGGAAAAAAGAACAATTAAAATCTGGAGTGCCGGATGCTCATCAGGTGAAGAGCCATATACATATGCGATTCTTCTTCATGAACTCAATAAACCTGGAGTAATTTTAAACAACGTAATCACAGCAACCGATATTGATGAAGAGATCCTGAAAAAAGCAAGAAATGGGATTTATGAAAAAAATGCCTTGGAAAATTTAAGTGAAACTCAAATATCCAGACATTTTGAAAAAACTGAAGATGGAAAATTTAGAATTAAAGATCACATTCGAAACATGGTCAGGTTTCAATCACATGATCTCATGAAAGGTGTGCCGGTTGCACGGATGTTCGATGTAGTATCATGTCGGAATGTAACAATATACTTCAATGAACAACAAAAGAAAGACCTCGTAAAATTGGTTCATGAAAGTTTGGGCAATAATGGCTATTATATCATGGGCATGTCAGAATACATGTCAAAAGATGTTGAGCATCTGTTTAAACCCTATAAACCAATGCTAAAAATATTTCAAAAACTTAATTAATAAGAGTCTCTTCTTATTTTTTTAAAAAACCCTTTTTCTTTGGAATCGGATCCAGTCCGGAAAGTTCCCGGTTTTTATCAACTTTATCTTCATGCGCCTTTATCTCTGAGTACATAATGTAAAAATTAAGACCCACCATTATTAAAACTAAAAATGTTCCAAGAAACAGTGCCAATCCCTGTGGACGAATTTCCTCAACCGTCCACATAATATAGAGTACCAAAAGTAACCCAAGTATATAAAAAGGTCCCCACATCCGGATATTCAGGTACTTCATGTGTGCTTCCAATTTTCATTTCATATGATATGAATCTCACGGAGCGATCTTCAAATCCTCATATAGATTTATAGAGAACTACATAATTCAAGCAGTCAAATGATACAATATGAATATCAGAATGCTTCAAATATGCATCTTTATCATCACCTCTCTAATTATTGGAACAATGCTTTCCGGGTGTGTGGAAGTTACACCACCTTCAGGAGAGCAGGAAGTTTCTGCTTATGGACCATCTTCAACTGGGGGAGATCTAAAAGATCTTGCAAAAGGTGAGAATACAGATGAAATAAATCAGAAGGTAAATATCAAACAGGATACAGGTGACTTGACGAAACCTACAGAACAACCGGTTACGGTTTTACCTGGAGTTGAAAATGGATCATTTGTAAAAGTCGTTCCCCGTAATTACGAAGAACTTCGTTCAGATACTCAAATATCATATCTGCCATACAATAGGCCAGTCTTTACAGAAGACAGACAATATATCACAATACAAGAAATGAAAAACCAGTCTTTTTCAAATAACGCATCTGCATATGCATATGAATTGAAAACTCCTCCATTATACATCGATTTAAATTTTTACCCGAAAATAGTAACAGATGAACAGGAAATATACAAAAGAACTGGAGACAAAGAAGGAACCATAACGTTTACAAAAACGCGACCTTCACAAGATGCCTGGTTTGAGATGAGAGTGTATGATATAAACACAAATCAGGAAATTCTTCGGGAAGGATATGGAAAAACCTATAGTCTGACGAATAAATCAACAGTAATCCGACGGGCAGGACATTTCCAGTTTGATTTTATGGGAGATTTTATGAATGCAGATATATCTATGAAAATCCCTGTCGATTCATCGACGGTAGAAAACTATACTCATGTTAACACAATAATAGAAGATCAGAAAATAAAATCCGGTTTATTACCAGATATTTTTCTTAAAATTGTAGATTTAGGTCCAAGTTGGCAACAAACCGGGCGACTCATCCATTCTCCTGATACATATTCAGTAATTTTTGTAAATCCAGTTTCAGGATCAAAAATTGCGCAGGATATTAAAAAATATTCTAATAACGATGTTGCTAAATCTCATTACTCAGAGACAAAATCTAAAAATTCAGGAGAAATACAAACTTCAATCATCGCCGGAGATGAAGGATATGGTTTTGAATCGGTGAGGAAAACAGGTATTGTGTTTGCTCAGGGAGAATATGTTGTAGAACTTACCAGTTTTTCTGTTCCTCCAGTCTCACTTGATGAGTTAAAAAAATATGCTTCTTTAATTTCTGGAAGGATTAATTCCCATTAAATATTAATTTTTGAAAGAGATTCAAAATCATTGACATTACAAAAAACGTTTAGATCCGGATCAATCAATCTTATATCATGGGTTGAAACAAAGTTTGTATGCAGTCCTTGAATAAGAGAAGAAAGCTTGCGGTCATCACTGGTTTCATAAAAATTCCGAACGGCATCTCGTCGATATACTGCACAAAGCGGTTCATATTTTCCATCATCCCAAACCGGTACAGCAGCATCATAACCTTTCGCAGCTTGAAAAAGATATACTATTACTGTACATGAGAGATAGGGCATATCACAAGCGGTTACAAAAAAATACTCTCCACCTGCATGCCATGCACCCGAATGAATACCCCCTGAAGGACCCTGACCTTCTCGAATATCGTGAATATATGAAATATTCTGAAATTCAGGGATGTCTTTTTTTTGGTCTTCATTTCTACAAACAATAAACAGTTCATCCATACATGCTGATAATTCTTCGACCTGTTTTTCAAGAAATGTTTTGTCCCCACAAATAAATTGGTGCTTTGGATAGCCACCTGCCCGAGATGCATGACCACCAACCAGGATAAGAGCAGTTTTCATAATGATTTAAATCCCATTTTTATTTGCATGCTTCATTTTCTTTAAAACCTGAGCCTCTAACTCTAATAACTCCTGTTTTATTGAAATATCTGGAGTGTATCCACCTAATCCATTCATTGCGACAACTCGATGGCAAGGAACAAGAATAGGTGTGAGATTTCTTTTCATAGCCATACCTACCACCCGGGCTCCCGTTCCCACAAGATCAGCAATTTCCTTATATGTTTTGGTCTCCCCATAAGGAATTTTTACTACCTGCCGGTAAATATCCCCATAGACTCCACAATCCTGCATATGAACACTAAGGAGCGGAGAAAGATCAATGGACTTACCCGCCAAAAACCGGGACAGAGGTGATGGGACCGGACCATCTATTGCCTGTTTTACAAACCTTATGCGACTTACCACTTGTGAATCATCCCATCGGATGTAAACATACCATAGACCAAATTTGATAGTTCCTTCCATCATTTCCATTCCTTCAATAAAGTAGGAAAAGATTGTATGGTAGTTTCCTGTATTTCCTGTTGCATCCAGCCAGGAAGCCGTTCTTTTATCGTTGGATCTAAAAACCGGTTGTCCCCCATAATCAGAACTCCCCGATCCTCTGGAGTTCGTAACACCCGACCAAGCGCCTGTAAAACTTTGTTGAGTGCAGGAAGTGTGTATGCAATAAATTTACCTTCTTCCCCATATTGCCGGGTATAATATTGCATTATCATCTGCCTGACCTGATTCCATGGTGCAAGAGGCAGACCGATAACCATCGCTCCAGTTAGCATCTCTCCACGGTAGTCTAAGCCCTCTGAAAACTTCCCTCCACATACTGCAAAAAGAATTCCCTTCTTTCCCATTGCAGGGAGATTAATAAACCGTGATAATAAAGCACCAGCCTCACTGCTCTCGCGAGGTTCAATGAATACTTCCCGATCATGTAAATGCATCTCAACCTCCCGTGTCACAGATTCAAGCATCTGGTATGAAGGAAACCAGACCCCGAGATTTCCTGGAAGATTACAAAATGCCTTGATATATGTAACCATTCGTTTTGTATTCTCTTCAGACTGACGTTGTGAAAATGCAGAGGTAATATCTGATGTTGCTAACAATGCCCGGTTCTTTTTTGGAAAATGATTTGGAAGAGAGAAGGTATGTATTGGATAATCACTTGGAAGAACACGGAAATAGAGTTGTTGATAACTTAACAATGGAGTTAGTGTACCGGAAATATATATTGAGCAAAAATGTTCTCTGGCTAGTGTCGACAAAGCAGGAGATGGATCGATATTACGGACCTCAAGGTAAATATTGTCATTGTCTTTTCTAAACAAAGTGAGATATGCGGGATTTGTACCTGAATTATGCAACCGATAGAGAAAACTCGAGAGTCGTTCGATCCCTGATGTCCGATAATCTCCTCGTTTATTATTCGCCTCCTTAATATTCTCAGCAAGATCCATAAAATCATCAACCACCTCTTCCATCGTTGTATAAAACGATTCACGAAGGATCATTCTGCTAAATATCTGAGGATCAAACCAGTCTTCAGTTTCAGTAGAACGACGAAGCCCGTCGAGAAATTTTTTAATACCAGGAATAAGCCGTCTGATCGCTTCAAGATCTTTGACATCTTTCCGTATGGAAGTGATATCATGGTCTGCTTGTTCAAGTGCCCGGTGATCAAGACTGACAGACATAATATCCTGCATAACATCCCCGCAGTTGTGGGCTTCATCAATAAGGAGGAGGACATCAGATGGTTCTCGCCCAAGATTCAGATAAAGTTGTTCCCGAATCTGGTCATCCATAATATGATAATAATTGCAGATGATGACATCTGCCTGTAAAGAAGCATGAGTCATGACCTCATATGGACAAATACTCTCACAGATCTCTTTTAACGAATCCGGAAGAATAGAACGTTCAATGACCCGCCCTGATATCTTTTTGCACCCCTCAGAAGGTACAAGTCGAAGTCCTCCACCCTTTTCATTCTGTACTGCAATTTTACTTCGAATAAAATATGGACAGATCAAAGGATGATCTGGATCATTTTTCCGGATCTGATCAAGTATTATTTTATCTCGTGTAGGATCCAAAGATCCTCTGTCAGCACGTTCCCGAATAAGCGCTGTAGAAAAGGCTTTAACGGCTTCACATTTTCTGTATGTATCACCAGTTCCACCAAGGGGACACATGGTATTTTTCCCTACCAGATACGAAAATTTTAAATCGGATTGTTTTTTCCGTATGAGCTCAAGCTCGCGAATATAGGTTGCAAGTTGAGATATTGTCCGGACTGCAACAATTATCTGACGCCCTTTTCTTACAGATAACAAGGATGAGATGACAGAGGATTTTCCAGATCCTGTAGGAGCATCAATAAGAAGAACTCCTCCGGATTTTGCTGTTTCAACAGCTTTCCGAAGCATCTCTTCTTGTCCTGGGCGATAAGAGGAATAAGCAAACCAGTCCTGCAACTCATTCATCTCTAGCTCATTGCCCTTGAACCATTAAAGATGATACGAATCAACCTGACTTCATAAGTCAAAAATTTTATATTAGACCGTTTTTATTAAATACACCGGAATATTTTTTATCAGTTCCTTTTATATGATTTGAAACCCAGTCACGTAGAAATGACATCAACTCCATTGATAATCCAAGTTTATTTGACTGATAAGCAGATATAAAAGATTCAATTTTTGAAACAAAAGCATCATGCTCTTTTTTATGAGAAAGAAGACCGATATAATTAAATTCTGTCATATACTTCTCTTCTGTGGAAAAATGGTAAACTGTATACGCAGCCAGCTCATCCAGAATTCCTGCGAGCATCTCCTTACTTTTTTTCTCCAACATCGCTTCATGGAGAGAATTTATTATATCAATCAATTTTTTATGCTGATTATCTATCTCTGTCACCTGAACACTAAGATCATCAGACCACTTCATGAGAACCATAATTCATCATCCTTATGCTATGGTATACCTGTATCATTTCTTTTTCGATACGAAACGTAATTTATGAAAATTATCTGAAAGATATATGTGGAGAGAAATATATTACTACTATGGATATTGCAGTATTTTCTAATCTGCATGTGAAAATTTCAATAAAATTGATTTTACTATGTATCGTATTTTTTATTTTCATTATTCCGGTGTCGGTTACATCTGATAGTATGTTTCATGAACAGAATAATTCTTTTAAAAACGATAATAATGAAATATCAGTATTACCATTCCAAATCACACAATCCGGCGTTTATTCTTTAAATTCGAATCTTATTCTAAACAATACTGCTATCACAATAACTTCATCAAATGTAATTATTGACGGTCAGGGACACAGTATATCCGGAAATCTGACACCAGGTTCGGTAGGGATTCTTATTTATTCTGAAAAATCAGAATTGACAAATATAACCATTCGGAATATTACCGTTCAGGAATTTGATATCGGCATCAAACTCCAGAATGTTTCACAATCGCTATATATTGAAACAGATGTACTTTCGAATTTACGATCTGGATTCATGATCGAATCTTCCAATTCAATAAAGATTTCAGAAGGAAAGATAAAAAATAACAGAAATGATATAACTGGCGGTTACGGAATTCAGATTTTAAATTCTCATCATATTATTGTAAATAATTCTCTTGTCACCGGAAATGGAAAGAGTGGAAAACCCAACTCAGGAGGAATTACTTTCTTAGAATCCACATATTCGGATCTTATCAAATGTCAGATCATATCAAATCCCGGATTTGGTATCAAGGGAGATTCAAAATCAGATTATCTTACCATTTCTGAATGCGACATCGTTGGAAATTCAGGTGATGGTATTATCATCAGCAATAGCAGAGATCCAACTATTCAAAAGTGCACAATTAATAAAAATAAAGAATCAGGAATAGAATTTTCACATGTGATGCATCCATCAGTAACTGGAAATCAGATTTCATCCGGAATGATGGGTATAAGTTTATCAGAAACATCCGATATGGTTCTATCCTATAACAAATTATCGAATAATAGAATCGGATTTGACATATCTGCTTCAAAAATTCAATATTTAAGTCATCAAATATCATCTTCGAATACCATAGATTCACGAAAACTCTTATATTTGAATAATGAACAGAACAAAACCATCGGGCCTTCTGATAATCCTTCATTCATACTAGCAGTCAATTGTTCAAATATTTCAATTTCGGAAATTGTTCTATCAAAGAATTGTGCTGGGATTATACTTGCCGGGTGTCAGAATATATCATTATCAGATATTTCATTCCTTGAAAACGGAATTGGGCTCTGGACTTTATTTAATACAACCGGATTAACCTGTACTCGTCTTCATGCAGAAAGAAACCTGGTGAGTGGATATTACCTCTCACAAACTCATCAATTTCAGTTACAAAACCTCTACGCACAAGATAGTCCATCCGGAATGTATATCCAAAAATCTGATGACGGGTACGCAGAAAAAATTTTTATTACCAGTATTTCCGGTCTGAAAAACAGAATGCCTTCAGGGATTACTTTAAGTGGGTGTAATAATTTTACAATAACACAATCCCAAATTTCTCAATGTTCATATGCAGGGCTCCTTTCAGATTCAACGAATCTAAATGTAAGCAGGAATGTTTTTTCAGAAAATTCATATGCCGGGTCTGTCATCCTTTCCGGACCAGTGAAAATTTTAAAAAATTCGTATCTTAAAAATGAAAATTCGGGTTTAATTGTTCGTGGAAACAATTCTGAAATTCTTGAAAATACAATTTCAGATAACACCATACAAGGTTTACTTTTATTAAATGGGCACCGGAATTTCATTGCTGGAAATGTCTTTAAAAACATAAAAAATTATGAATTGTCATCAGATGCAGCATTAAATAATTGGAATTATTCACCTGAATCCAGTTTAGATTCAACACGCAAGGGTGGAAATTTCTGGAGTGATCCCGATGGCGAAGGATATTCTGATCTTTGTTCTGTTGATACTATGGGGTACTGCATTGATCCTTACATAATAAATGCTGAAAATATTGATTATCATCCCCTGACTTTCAATAATACTTGGAAATCTCTTTATTTAACCACAGATATCAACCAGAATGGGCGTGAAGAATTACAGGATGTAGTTCTCTATATGAAAAAAGTTACTGCAGGAGAAGAAGAACTATTCGATTATAGTGGCGATGGAAAAATCAACCTCAATGATGTTGTGGCATTATTTAGAATAATCTCTCAAAAACAATCGAATAATTTTTCCTAAATTTAAAAATATATTTTTATTTTCTTCTTAAATTAAAAAAAAAATGACCATTATTCTTAAATTCCAATAGAAACTATTTTTTATTGAGATGCTGAAGTTTGGAAGCACATTTATCAAAGTATTTCAATTTGAGGTGTAATATGGAGATGAATTTTTCTAAAGAACAATGTAATAGACTTATTCTCCCACGGGGGCTTCAATAGTGACCGCTTCAGATCCAGATTCTGGATGCCTCCTTGATCATACTCCGGTTGATAATCCGGTTCCTCCAGCTGGAAGAGAAAAATCATTACGTCTTCAGCGAGGGATAAAACCATGGATGGCTAGTCTGATTGCCATAGGGGGTATTATTGGTTCAATATACTACCTTGGTTCAGGATATCTTATAGCTGAGATGGGCCCCAGTGTTATTCTTTTGTATGCTATTGGTGGGCTTGTTATCTGGACCGTGATGCAATCTTTTGCAGAACTGTTAGTTAATGTTCCCAGACAAGGCAATTTTATCAGTCACTCGGCGGAGTTTATATCTCCAACCTGGGCAGTAGGAACAGGATGGAGTTACTGGTTTAACTGGTGTGCTTACATCCCTTCTGAAGCGGTTGCAGGTGGCATTATCATGCATGTATTTGCTCCGCAACTCCCGATTGTTGCCTGGGCAGTAATTTTCCTCACAATGATTACTATTCTGAATATCATTCATGTAGGAGGATTTGGATTTGTTGAAAGTACCCTATCTCTCATAAAAATCATTCACAATGGAATATTTTGTATCGTTGCTGCATTAATTATTCTTGGAATAGTCGGTAATGGTGGATTCATAGGACTGAATGTTCTTTTCCCGCCAAACAGCGATCCATTTATGGACATCTTCCCGGCTGGAGTATTTATTTTAATCAGCAACCTTGCGTTAATCCTTGTAAATTTCCAGGGTTCTGAAATTGTTGGACTCGCAGCTGCAGAAACACAAAATCCAGACCGAATAGTCCCAAAGGCATGTCGTCAGGTTGTATATAGAATCCTTCGTGTTGATATCATTCCAATTCTCCTCCTGGTCATGATTCTCCCATACTCTGAAGCAGGTCTTTCAGACAGTGTGTTTTCCCTAGCATTATCAAAATACGGATTTAATGAAGTTGCAGGAATTCTATCATTCATTGTTCTAACAGCAGCATTTTCATGTGCAAATTCAGGATTCTATGGATCAGTCAGAGCTCTATACGGGCTTTCTTTGGAAGGAATGGCACCGAAGATCTTCTCACGACTGAATAAACAATGCATACCAATGTACGCAACGTTATTTACCCTTCTCATGTGCTGGGCAGTACTAAGTATGTGGTGGTTTTCTAATGGTGAAGGAGAGTTATATCTATGGTTACTTTCAGTATCTGCCTTTACTGGTGCAATTTGTTGGATATCAATCTGTTATTCACAGGTTGTATTTAGAAAACGGGTCTATCAACGTGGATACACTAAAAAAGACATCAAGGCTCCGGCACCACTGTCCCCATGGTTCCCACTCATGATCGGTGTGATCCTTGAGATATTTGCTCTGGTAATACTGGCATTTAATGAAGATTTAAGAGGCTCACTATACCTTTCTGTTCCAGCAGTCGCCATTCCAATGCTCATTTATGTCATTGGAAGAAAAACAGGAAAAATTAGTGGTATTAAAATACGCCATGAAGATGAAAAACCATTTGATGAACTTTTCCCGGAAAAAAATAACACCTCATAATCATAATTTTTCTATGCAACAGAGCATAGGGTGTAAGGTGTGACACATGAAAGCCACGTTTCAGTAAAAACCGGTCTGCCACCAGGTATTCCAATCTATATCGGAAAACAGGAACCAAATAGGACCACATTATCTGCTATTATTTATACTGAGCTTGATTTTCAGATAATAGATAATATACACCCGGATGATTTAAAAAAGATCAAAGAATTACAAGGAATTTGCTGGATACATATAACCGGACTTCAGGATATCGATACCATTAATTCTGTCCTTTCATTTTTTTCATTACATCCACTTATCGCAGAAGATATATTCAATACAAAAGGAAGGGCAAAGATAGAAGATTTTGGTGATTCTCTCTTTATCGTTTTGGATATGGTATTATCATCAAGTGAACAATGGCAGTCTCAAAAAATTAACATCATAACTAAAGATAATCTACTCATTTCCGTTGCAGAATCAGGCGATCCATTTGAAAATATTCGAGTCAGGGTAACACATCCAAATGGTAAATTTCGAACATATGGTACAGACTATCTTATGTATTCTTTAATTGATTCAATTGTTGACACCTATTTTTTTGCCCTGGAAAAAATTGAAGAATCTGCAGAAGAATTAGAAGAACGGGTGGTTCATGATCCAAAACCAGATATCATAAGAGATATTCAAACATTCAGACATAATCTTATCAGATTCAAGCGACAGGTCTGGTCACTTCGAGAAGTAATTATGCACCTTGAACGATCTGATTCTAATATTCTTTCAGATTCAATCAGGATATTTATGAGAGATGTGTATGATCATGTCATTAAAATCTCTGAAGATCTGGATGTTCACCGAGAAATGGCAGAAGGAATAATGGAGATTTACCTTTCCTCTGTTTCCAACCGGACAAACGAGATTGTCAGAGTGTTAACAGTTATTGCAGTCATCTTCATACCACTAACATTTATAACCGGAGTATATGGTATGAATTTTGCTTATCTTCCAGGAATAAACCATCCACTAGGGCACCTGATAATATTTGGAATGATGCTTGTCATAACTATCGGAATGGCAGTTGTTTTTAAATTTAAAAAGTGGATCTAATTAGATTACTCTTACAGCATCACGATATTTTTTTGTTGATACCCCGTATGGGCCTTTTACGGTAAGTGATACAGTGTATGTTCCAGCTTTGGAGTACATATGAATGGGGTTTTGATCTTCAGAAAACTCACCATCCCCAAAATTCCAAAGCCATGTTTCTATTGTTCCGGTAGATTTGTCTAAAAAGGTTACTTTCAATGGTAACCTACCACTTTTTCGGTTCAAGACAAAATCCGATATAGGCTTTGACAAACCATCTTCAAAGGATTCAAATGCTCCTGATTTAGAAACATTTGTATTAAAGGAAATGTTAGATGAAGATGAACCAATCTGAGAACTTTTGAGAACAGGTCCAACATGAACAACCTGATCAGCTGAACTGACTCCTGATGATCCATAAACTGTTAATGATACAATATATGATCCTGGCTGCGTAAACCGATGTGTCGGATGTTGATCTTCTGATACTGCACCATCACCAAATTCCCATAAATATCGATTTATTGCTCCTGTAGATGTATCAGTGCACTGGATGGAAAGAGGTACGATCCCTCCAGACGGAGTTAGATTAAATTTCGCAATTAATGGTTCAGGATAAGGAGATACAACCAGATACCCCTTTTTGCTCATTGCATTTGTTCCAGCAGGTCCAGTTACTTTAAGAGTAACTGAATAAATGCCAGTACTATTGAACTCATGGGATGGATTTTGTTCGTTTGATGTTGATCCATCACCAAAGTTCCATGACCATTCTGTTACTTTTCCGAGTGATTGATCAGTAAAGTTGACCAAGAGAGGTGCAAATCCAGTTCTTTTATCGGTTTTGAATTTCGCTTGTGGAGGAGTTAACAGAGAACCAACGGTAATGAAATCCTCTCTGACTTCTTCAGATGATCCACCTGGACCGCTGACACGTAGGCTTACAGAATAGGTACCTGCCCGAGTGTAGGTGTGAGAAACCACCTCTCCAAAATCTTTTCGTGAATCTCCAAAGTCCCACATCCATTCAGAGATAATTCCACTTGAATTACTTTTGAATGTAACATTGAGTGGGACTGGTCCGGACAGAGGAGTTGCTGAGAATGAAGCAACCGGAACAGAGGAAATATCAGTTACATTTATCAGATCATTACTGATAATTTCCTGTGTCCCTCCATTATATTCTCGAATAAGACGAATTGAATATACTCCTGGTTCAAGATAAGTATGCTCTGGTTCTGACGTATTGGTAGTTGAACCATCACTAAAATTCCACAAGAAAGATCCTGGCTCTGTTGCCCAGCTTGAGGAAAACTGAACAGTGAGTGGTGTAGTCCCTGTATTCGTCGATGCAACAATCCTTGGTATTTCCGTAATAATATTCGGATAGAATTTCGTGTCAGACTTTTCTGGTTCTTCTACCGTATGATTTGTTTCATTTTTTGATTCATTGGTGATTACATCTGGCAACTCTTGTTCTGCTGATTCTGTGACATTCCTCTTTAAAACCGTTTCATTTTCTATAATTTCAGAAATAACAAAAGGTCCTGATACATTCTCCTTTATTTCGTGCTGAATTGTTTCAGTTTTATTCTTTGTGAAATTGTTCCATTCTGCCGGATTAAGGTTTTTTTCTTCTGCCACCGTGAGTTTTCCAGACTCAGTCAGATTTTCTGGGGACATAATCTCCACAGGGATCGGTATAACGTTTAAAGGACCCTGAGAATGAATTATCAACGGCTCACCAACAACAGTATTCTCTCCACCCGGACCATAAACCGTAAGTTGAATCGTATAATTACCGGGTTTCGTAAAGGAATGAACACAGTCCTGTGTTGTTGCACTCTGACCATCACCAAACTGCCATAACCATGAAGTTATATCACCTTTAGACATGTCGGTAAACCGAATAGGACATGAAGTATTCCCTTCAGTCAGATTGGATGTATATAATGCGATAGGTGGAGGGATTGGCCTTGTTACATTAACAAACTCATTCTTAGTCAGAGTCCTGTTATTGCCTGCTTCATCCTGGATTGTCAGACTAACATTATAAAGACCTGGATTGAAATATGTGTGAACCGGATTCGTTTCTGAAGAAACAGAACCATCTCCAAAAGTCCACAAAAATCCAACCTCATTGCCAATTGTACTCTTATTAAATATCACGGTTAATGGGGCAGTGCCCTCCGCGGGATCAGCCTTTATTACTAATTCAGGAGATATGTCGGATCCGAGAACAGATATCATATCAACTTTCTTAACAACATCTGAACCACCAGGGCCACTCACTAGCAAAGATACGGTGTAAATACCTGGTTTCGAATAGATGTGAACAGGATTTTGTTCTTCAGATATACTCCCATCTCCAAAATCCCAGACCCATGAACTCATATCTCCGACAGATTTATCAGAAAATGCAACCGTTAAAGGTGCCTCACCTGAGATGGGAAGACTTGAAAAAGCTGCTCTGATAGGTATGGGAGTATATGTTGCGACAACAAGTCCTTCCTTCTTCACCTGTTTTGTTCCATCCGGACCAGTTACTGCTAAAGTAATATCATAGGTTCCTGGTTTTGTATATATGTGTGTTGGATTCTGTTCTGTAGAGTTTGCTCCATCACCAAATTGCCATGACCATCCGTTAATAATACCTGAAGATTCATCAGTAAATGATACTTTATGTGGAACATCTCCAGAAGTATTGTTCGTTGTAAATTCTGCCTGAAGAGTAGGTTGTGGAGAAGTAACTAAAATAACCGAAGGTTTTTTAATTTCATCTTTTCCATTTGGTCCTTTCACCATGAGTGTAATTGAGTATATCCCAGATTGTGAATAAGTATGAGTGGGATTTTTTCCTCTAAGGATCTTTCCATCACCAAAATCCCAGATCCATTCTGTGATATCACCAGACGATCTGTCAGTACATACTATAGGAAAGGGGGCCGGACCAGTGGTGGTGCTAATAATGAAATCAGCGACTGGAGGAAGAATATTGGGTGCAGAAGTATTTGTTAGGAAATCAGATGAATTCGGTATTTCAGGAGTTGGTTCAGGAGTAGTCACCAGAGGTATTTCCTCATATTCATCTGGGATGTTTGAAAAATCTGACTCAGGAACAGGAGTAAAAGAAGGGGTTGGAATAGGGGTTGGGACTGGAGTTGGTGGAGGAAGATCGGGCTTAACAGTAATATAAGAAGGCCGGGTAAGAATGTCTTCATTATGTGAACCAATTATTTTCAAACTAACTTCATATGTACCAGGTTTGTCATACACATGAACTGGATTGGCGACATCAGAATGGTGCCCGTCTCCAAAGTCCCATTCCCTTGAAAGAGCTAATCCAGTCAGTTCCTCAGAAAATGATACTTCCAAAGGTGCAACACCACTTACCGGATCACCAAGAAATCCTGCTTTAACCGGAGCACTAACCTGAATAAGACTAGATTTAAAAATGCTGTCTTTTCCACTATCTCCTTGTACAGTAAGGGACACATTATATGTCCCTGGACTCTGATAAATATGAACAGGAGATGACGCTGCTGAAGAAGTACCATCACCAAAGTCCCAGAGCCATGTGTGAACAGGACCAGTTGAATGATCAGTAAAACTGACCTTTAGAGGAGCAACTCCGGAAGAGTCAACTACAGACATTTCAGCATGAACAGAATTTACTGGAGAAGAGGTTTCTATTGAAGACTCGATTATTGATTCATTTGATGGTATCTCTGTCTGTGTTGATTCAGTTTGATGAAATAATTCGGTTTCATTATCAGTGAGATTTGCCAGATCAGAAACTATAAGATCACCATTCTGAATAGCACCAGGTTCTTCAATATTCGTATGTTCAGGAGATTCCAAATCCTCATACGATGTTGTTCCAGCTTCTGATTCAACAACAGTTATATATCCAATTCGGGTTTTTTTATCAGAACCGCCGGTCCCAATTACTGATAAAGATACAGTATATACTCCAGGCTCATAGTAAATATGAACCGGGTTTCCTTCTTGAGAAACTTCTCCATCACCAAATGACCATTCGTAATGATCAATCAGCCCACCAGATATACTAGAAAAAGTAACCATTAGGGGGGCAGATCCCTGTTGAATATCAACAAAAAAATCTGCATTTATTGTAGTATGCGCATTCTGAACGCTAATTGGTGGAATTTCTCCTGACGATAATCCGCCAAACACAAGGAGAGATATAATGAATATCCCAACAATACCATTCCTGTTACATAATTTCATAAGCCCAACCCATCGTGGTATAGCATATGGGTTTTTATATATAAAAATTATTATCTAAAATAGATACGCCGAAGGGGAGATTTGAACTCCCGAGGTGTTGCCACCAGTGGTTTTCGAGACCACCGCCTTCCCGGACTAGACTACCTCGGCACAAGTACCTTATTTTATTATCATTCCCGTTTGATAATAATATCGAAGATGGATATCACACGTCATTCAAAAATCTATTCAGATGTTCGTTGTTGAACTTCTGTAAGGAAAAGCGTGACAAATGTGCCCGGCATATTTGCCCGGCCAACCAGTATGCTTATGCAAATGCATGTTCTAAAAATTAGTGGTATCACCGATACCAGTCCGACCCGGTTGATCACCCCTGCCATCTTAGAGGGTCGGACAATATGTTATTTCTTAAAATTCCTTTAATCACATAACAGATAATGTTTTTCTATTGTAAATGAGAATAAATTATTATAAGCTGCAATTTGCAGAACACATTGCCAATATAATTACTGTTGATATTATGGTTCTGTTCAGAAATAAGGATGAAAAACAAAACCTGAGCAAAATAAGTTGGTCTGTTCCTTTCCCTCCGGATTTACTTGCACGTTTAAGAGGATTTTCTGCTGTATCAATAGCAAAAGCCTCTGGAATGTACCTCGATGATGTTTTTGATATTTTAAAAGGAACAAGAATGCGTACTTCTCCTGAAGTCATTGAATTGCTTCAAGAAGTACTTAAAAAACTGGAAGAAGAAGATCAAAGACTTGAACGTGAAGCTGCTAAAATCAACTTTATGATTAAAGGATTTGATGTACTCGAGCAAAAAAATATAAAACAGCGCTTAAACCGTCTTTCGGATCCTTACAAAACTATTGAAGAATAAAAAAGATTATTCCATAGGTTCAGGCATTCCTGAACCTCTTCCAGATTGTGAAACCATCATATCATCAACCCGGAGAAGCATCTCTACAGCTTCTTCTGAGCTCTGTATTGCCTGCCTCTTACACCGGATTGGCTCAATAACTCCCTCTTTCTGCATATCGACAAGTTTTCCGGTATATACATTCAGACCATAATTTTTCTTGCCATCGGCGTGAGCCTTTTTCAGCTCAACAAGTTTGTCAATTGGATTATAACCGGAATTTTCGGCAAGTGTGATTGGAACTGCAGTAAATGCATCTGCATATGCTTCAATAGCAATCTGTTCACGTCCACCAACCTGAACTGCATATTCACGGAGGCGAATTGTCAGTTCACTCTCAACCGCTGATCCACCTGGAACAAACAGGCCATCTTCCATTGCATCCATAACGACACGGGTTGCATCTACTACTGCCCGCTCGAGTTCATCGACAAGGTAGTAGGTAGAACCACGAAGAAGAATAGTAACTGTCTTTGGATTTTTAGAACCAGAAATAACAACCATCTCAGCATCATCAAGCTCTTCTGCTTTTGCTGCGATACCAAGCATATCTTTTCTAAGGTCTTCAGGTTTTGTTGCTATTGTTGCGCCAAGTGAACGTGCAGCAAATTTCATGTCTGCTTCAGGAACATCTTCAACTGCAAGAATACCCGCTTTTGCCAGATAAAACTGTGCTGCATCCGCAATACCCTTCTGACAAAGGAGAACATTTGCTCCAGAGGCTGCGACAGCATCTGCCATCTCCTTTAACGTGTTTCGTTCCTGTTCGGCAAATGCTTCAACCTGATCGGTGCTCGAAATTTTTATTTTTGCCTTGACTTCTGTCTTCTTTATCTCAAGAGGATTTTGAACAAGAGCAACTTTTGCATTTGCGATGCGTTTTGGCATCTCCTGATTGACGCGGGTCTTATCAATGACACAACCCATAATAAGTTCTGCGTCATCCATAGTAGCGCCGGTATGCTTCTTAATCTTGACGTCATCTTCACTAACAGTGATTTTGCTGCCATTTTTAGAAGCAACCTTCATTACCGCTTCAACAGATATTTCACTAATTTTTTCCTTGACATCTTCTATTGATTTTCCGGTAATTGCTGTCAGGACGATCTTCTTCATCACATCTTTATTGTACGCATCAGTTTTGGATGCCATTGACTGCAGAATCTCTAGAGCCTTCTGCATTCCCATACGATATCCACGACAGATAACAGTCGGATGGATCTTCTTGTTAAGAAGAGCTTCTGCCTGTTCCATTAAGGCCCCGACAAGAATGACCGCAGTGGTAGTCCCATCCCCCACCTCTTCATCCTGTGTACGAGACACTTCAATGACCATTTTCGCTCCCGGGTGCTGAACAGATATCTCATCCAGAATAGTTATTCCGTCATTGGTGATGGTTACATCTCCAGTCCCATCAATGAGCATCTTATCCATTCCTCTCGGACCTAATGTTGACCGAACCGCCTCGGCAAGTGCCTTTGCCGCTGCTATATTGGAGCGCTGGGCCTCATAGCCCTGTGTACGCTCGACATTCTGTTTCAGAATGATTACCGGTTGTTGAACAAGCATGGAATATCCTCCGTTTCAATACAGGTGGATTTAAAGTTCTATATAATAATTGTGAGTGGTTGCCTGATTGATAAACCAGTTAGTCAATTCGGGAGACCTTAAACAGACTGTAAACCGGAACTCCGTCAATCTCGCGAATACCGCGCTTATCAAAGAGAACACAACAGGCAACAGGAACCGCACCATGTCTTTTAATATAACCAATTACTTCCTGTAATGTATTTCCAGATGTTATGACATCATCGACAACAACAATCCGTTCTCCGGCACGAATTCCAAAATTACCACTCATCGATCCAATCGGTTCGTCACCTCCCGCGTGTTTAGCGGGATGATATATACCAATTCTGACTTCATCAGAAACTGCCATCAATGTTGCGAGAGGAATGCCGGATATTGCAATCCCAACATACACATTCGGTGCTGGCTCTCCAGGATTTTTTAACTTGAACCGCGAGAGAAGCATCATAGCACTATCATACAAAAGCTGCGATTCACCACTCACAGCAGTCCAGTCAATGTGAACATCTTTTGGAGTCACCGCTCCTTTCTCCTGGGTTAAAAGCCAGGTCACAGTCTCCATAGAAAGAGACAATTCATCAGCAATCTGTCCAGGACTATGTCCTTCACTTCGAAGGAGGCGGGCTTTTTGTATCAACTCATCCAGGGTAGACATCTGAACAGAGATTTTCGTCATTCTATTTATTTTTTCGTCTTACTTGGGCACCACAGATCTTACAGAGAGAATCTCCAGGCATAGTGTCATAGTAAGCACCACACCCGGCACATCGTAATTTCCAGGTTTTGATCGCTGCTTTTTTTTGTATGAGCGGATGAACTACAATTCCCAGATGTTGTGCAGTATTTTGCAACGCAAAGTCATCTGAGTAGAGTTCTCCATGGAACTCAAAAGCAAGAGCAAGAAGATCCAGATCAGTTGGTGATAAAACAGAATTATCACCGGATTTTTCTGAAGCGTGTTGTACCGCTACGATAGCATCTGGTCCGGGTTCACTAATAATCAACCCTTGTGAAAGTAGAATCTCCAAACGTGCTTTTCCTCTCAAATCTTTTAATTCATTCACTACTTTCCTCACGGTCATCAATCTGCCAGAAAGAGGGATGGAAATAAAAAAAGCAGAGGTATCAAGGATAATGACCGTTGATGATTGATTTTGTGTCATCAGGCCATCCCAGATTAAATTAGATATATCCTGCAATGACAGATCCAGCAGAGTATTTGCTGCAGGCACGTTCAATAGTATCACTACAGGAAATTGAGACAATACCCGCACTTATAAGCCGTGTGTAAGCTCCCGATGCCAACACCCCATGAATTCCAACGGTATGAATAGATCGGGCACCTTGTTCATGCAACATGGAAGCAGCAGTAGCCTGTGTTCCACCAGTTGAAATAATGTCATCAAGAATTACTACATCTCTTCCTAAAACAGGAATTGATTTAGGTGCAATTCTTACCTCATCGCCAGAGATACGGGTTTTTTGAAGATAATCGGATTCCCAGGAGCCATGAGAGGCTACATCTCGTCCCAGATGTAATGCGCCCTCATCCGGACTAAGAATAAGTGGATTATCCAATGAAAGTGTTGTAATGTATTCTGCAGCCGGACCTGACAATGAGACATCTGTCGCTTCAGTATGAAAATAATTAAGGACAGTTTTTTCATGAATATTTACAGTATATACTCGTTTTGTGTTACTTCCAAGGATCTGGGCGATTGCCCGAGCTGAAAGAGGTTCACCTGGATTAAACTGCTTATCCTGTCGTGCATATCCCATATAGGGAATAACCAGAGTAATATCTGATTCAGAAAAGATGTCTTTGAGCAGTAGAAGCTCAATAAGATCATCACTTGTTAGAATACTCCCACAAATGATCACTTTTTCTGCGGGCTGCACTGCACGCACATAAATCTCTCCATCTGGAAATTTCTGCCATCTGGTATCAATTACCGGGATATTCAGAGCAGTTGCGAGTCGGCCAGCCAGAACCTGAGACCGTTGCGTACTGACAACCTTCATAATTCCATAACCATTTGCTGAAAGTACTTAAACAATTGTCCATGAAATAATTACCACGAACGGTATTGCAGGTGTCGAGATTATAATGAATCGGGTGAACGAACCATCGGAGAAAGAAAATTTTTCAGATACTCCGGATACAGACCATATTGAACCTGTTCCGGAAACTTTGACTACCGATAACAAGAGTGAAGAAACAGATGCGCCAATTGCAGAAGCAAAAGGAGCAAACGGAACCTCAGATAATGAACCAGACCAACAGGTTGATGATGGCTCTTCCCGATCAGTTACGGTTCCAGAAAAACTCATTGATCAGGTCATTGGACAGGAGCATGCAGTAGAAGTGATTAGGAAAGCGGCGACTCAGCGCCGACATGTCATGATGATCGGAACGCCAGGTACTGGAAAATCAATGCTTGCAAAAGCAATGGCTGAGTTATTGCCAAAGGAAGAGATGCAGGACATTCTGGCGTACCCAAACTCTGATGATCAGAATGAGCCAATTATCAGAACGGTAAAATCTGGCAGAGGGAAAGAGATCGTCAGTGCTCATAAAGCAGAGGCCAAAAAGAAGATTCAATTTAGAAATACTCTGATTATGATTCTGATGATCGGTATCATCGGATATGCATTCATCACCTATCAATGGCTCATGGGTATCATTGCTGCAGCATTTATCTTCATGGCATTACGGTATGCTACCCCGCGTGAGGAGCAGATGGTCCCAAAACTCATCGTCACGAATGATAAAACCGCAACAGCACCTTTTGTTGATGCAACAGGATCACATGCCGGGGCCCTGCTGGGTGATGTGCGGCATGATCCGTTTCAATCCGGAGGACTTGAAACACCTGCACATGACCGGGTTGAAGCTGGAGCAATTCACCGGGCACATAAAGGTGTTCTCTTTGTTGACGAGATAAACACCCTTGGCCTTCCATCACAGCAAAGCCTTCTTACTGCAATGCAGGAAGGAGAATTTGCAATTACCGGGCAGAGTGAAAGATCATCCGGGGCAATGGTCAGAACAGAACCGGTTCCCTGCGACTTTGTCATGGTAGCAGCTGGAAATCTGGATGCAGTAGAAGGTATGCATCCTGCTCTCAGGTCACGAATCAGAGGGAATGGATACGAAATATATATGGAAGATACCATGCCGGACACGCCTGAGAATCGGGAGAAATTTATTCGGTTCATTGCCCAGGAAATTAAAAATGATGGTATGATCCCTCACTTTGACCGGAGTGCAATTGATGAAGTTATCCATGAAGCGAAAAGACGATCGAACCGGAAAGGATACCTGACCCTGAAACTTCGGGATATGGGCGGACTTATTCGTGTTGCCGGAGATCTTGCACGACAAGAAGGAGCAGAACTTACTACTCGTCGCCATGTCCTTGAAGCGAAAAAGACTGCAAGGTCTATAGAAGACCAAATATCCGGTCAAATGATTCGAAGAACCCGTGAATATGAACTTGCTGTGGTTGAAGGGACAGAAATCGGAAGAGTGAATGGTCTTGCAGTTATGGGAAGTGATGCAGGATCAGTACTTCCAATTATGGCTGCAATAACTCCGGCACAAGGTGATGGCGGAAACATTATTGCTACCGGTTTGTTAAAAGAGATTGCCCAGGAATCCATTAAAAACGTGGGAGCTATCCTGAAACGGTTTACTGGAAAAGATATCAGAAATATTGATATTCACATTCAGTTCATTGGAACATATCAGGGGGTGGAAGGAGATTCAGCATCCATTACGGTTGCAACTGCTGCAATTAGCGCTCTTGAATCTATTCCGGTAAGACAGGATATTGCGATGACTGGGTCTTTGTCAGTCAGAGGGGATGTTCTGCCGGTTGGTGGAGTTACCTATAAAATTGAAGCAGCAGCACGGGCAGGTATAAGAAAAGTACTCATTCCAAAAGCAAATCTAGGAGACGTTCTCATCGAAGATGAATTTATTTCATCCATTGAAATAATTCCGGTTGAGAAGATTGACGAAGTCCTTAAGATTGCTCTTGTTCCTGACAACCGTGAACTCTTCCTGGACAAACTTAAAACAATTGCATGGTCAACAACCAGTTCTATACTGGGGACTGAAATTCCTGCTACCCGGACGGTTGTCTGATGTCTCAACCGTATCGATACTATGACGTCAGAAGGGTGACCGGAGAGGTAACTCAGATTGATGTTGATAATGGTAAAGTGGAACAGGCAGGTTCTTCTTTTTTTGATAAGGCAGTAATCCGAGTACTCGGTGAAAAAGGGTGGGGAGTTTTCTCCATATCAGGCCAGGAAGTAGACTCTGAAAAACTATCCAATACACTCATTGAAGAAGCAATATCTGCATCACAGGTTACTAATATCCACATCCCTATCCAGGAAACATCTTCAAAACTCCACGCAATACCGAAGATGAAGGAAAATCCCGCAGATATTAGTCTTGATGAGAAAGTCGCCATTCTCCTTGACATGTACAAAGCAACAGAGGGCACGAACATCGTCAGCAGACGAATTAACTATATCGAGAAAGATGAGCAAGTAACTTTTTCAGACTGTCTTGGGCATTCCTATGATTATCATCTCTGTCGATGTGGTTTTTCAGTAATGGCAGTTGCTTCCCGTTCAGGAGTGGTTCAAATGGGTTATGAACGGGATCATACGATTTCAGGTTTGAATATCAAACACCGTCAGGATCTAGCCAGAGAAGCTGCAGAACGAGCAGAAAAACTGCTTGATGCCAAACCTGCCAAGGGAGGGATATTAAGAGCTGTTCTTGACCCAGAACTTGCCGGCGTATTTGCTCATGAAGCAGTTGGTCATGCATCTGAAGGTGACTTGGTAAAAGAAGGAAGTTCAATCCTGAAAGATAGAATTCATGAATGTATAGGATCACCCCTTTTAACAATCGTAGACGATCCATCACTTTCCGAATTTGGATTTTGTCCTGTAGATGACGAAGGATCTGAAACCAAACGGACTGAGATCATCTCAAATGGGATTCTCCAGGCATATCTCCATTCAAAAGAGACCCTTTCAGCGATTGGAAACGGAGATGCTGGTCATTGCAGAGGGATGCCCGGTGTTGAACCGATTGTCCGGATGAGTAACACCTTTATTGAAAATGGAGATGCGTCATATGATGAGATTATCTCCGAATGTAATTCTGGAATTCTACTTAAAGGATCCCGGGGCGGACAAGTCGATCCTGGACGCGGAATGTTTCAATTCAACGCAGAATATGGATATTTAATTGAGAATGGTGAATTGACAACGATGGTCCGAGATGTATCATTATCAGGGGAAATTTTACAGACACTACATACCATCGCACTGGTAGGAAATGATCTTGCTCTCCATCCCGGATATTGCGGAAAAGGAGGACAAACTGTTCCGGTTACTGATGGATCACCCCATCTTCTGTTAGAAAAGGCTATAGTCGGGGGGTGCGAGATTGATTGATGAGATACTCAAAGCTGCAAATAAACAGGCTGATGAGACTGAAATTTTCTTTGCGTCATCAGAATCCATTGGAGCGGACCTGAAACAGGATAAGATAGCCATCGGGAGTAAATCCAGGGGATCAGGACTTATTATACGCGTCATCACAAATGGAAAAGTGGGTGTCTCTTGTACAGATAATCCAAAGACGTGGAAACAATGTCTTGATGCAGCACTTGCAAGCGCAAAATTTGCTGATCACATACCGTGGAATGGTCTTCCAAAACCAGATTCCATAGATAAAACACTTCATGCATTTGATCCCCGGATAAAACCAGATCCAGATCTCATATTGAATCTTATTGAACGGTTAAAATCAGGATCTGAATCATATACTGCGGATATAACATCAGGATCAGCATCTCTTGGGATTTCTGAACACACCATCGCGAACAGCCATGGACTTGAATATTCTGCAAAAGGAACACAGGTTCATGTCAGTCTCGAAATGATTGCAGGTACCTCAACGGGGTATGAATCAGATACGTCATGGAACCTTGATCATATTCATCCAGAAAAAACCGGAGAAGATGCTGCCTTTTTTGCTTCAAAAGGACAAGGAGGGAAAGAAATTACATCAGGATCGTATGATGTGGTTCTTTCACCCATGGCGATTACCCAACTTCTGGAGGCAGCAGTAGTCCCTGCATTATCCGGTCGGAATGTCCATACCGGTCGTTCATTTTTTTCTGACAAGATTGGTCAGTCTATAGCATCAGAAACCATATCACTCATAGATGATCCTATGGACAAACGTGGTGTGGCAAATTGTGCTTGGGATGGTGAAGGAATGCCAGTAAAAGTTCTCCCATTTATTGAAAACGGAATACTTCATTCCTTTGCATATGATCTTCGCACTGCATACCGGTATAATGAAACACCTACCGCTAGTGCAGTAAGAACTGGTCAATCAGGAGCACCTGCAATTGGAAACCATAACCTTATTCTGAAAGGTCCCGAATCAGATGTTCTCTCTGAAAAGGCAATATTTGTTCACGATCTCATTGGTGCTCATACTGCAAATCCAATGTCCGGAGACTTTTCTGTAGAATTGTCATCTCCATTTTATGCGCAGGATGGAGAATTACATGAACCAATCAGAACCGGCATGATATCAGGAAATATTTTTGACCTACTCCATAAAATTGAAGGCTGCAGCACAGAGACTCGAACACTTGGATCTATGATAATGCCATCAGTCAGATTATCCGGAATGACCGTTATTGGGAGAGCATAAATGAGCTCAGAGGCTTTGAAATCTGATTCAAACAGGATTATTCATATTATCGCTTCTTTATCAAGTCCGCGTGAGTTTCAATCTCCATTGATCACAGAAGCTGATGCCCTAGAGGTCCGTCTTGATATGATTACAGAGCCTATCGGGGATGCATTGCACACCCTTCGTACCAAATTCCAGGGGCCGATTATAATCACCATTCGAAGCAGTAATGAGGGTGGTGCATATGCCGGAGGGCCAGACAGTCTTTTGGAAAAGATCGAGCCTCATTTATCAAATATTGATATGGTAGATCTTGAAATCCGTTTCAGGGATCATGCTCAGATCATGAAAGACCGTAATAAAAAGGTTATTGCATCATGTCATCAGAACCGGATGCCAAGCGATAATGAGATGAAAGACCTGATTGAGGAACTACATTCTTTTGGAGACATTGTTAAAATAGCAGTACAACCGCAATCAAACGATGATCTCATTCGGCTTCTTCGAATAACTGCAGAATGTCCCTATCCAATCATTATGAGCGTGACCGGCACTCTGTTCCGATATGCCAGACCAATTCTTTGTTTATTTGGGTCCCAATACACCTATTGTTATATTGATAGTGAAACTTCACCTGGTCAGTATAGTATTCGAGAAATGCAACTTCTTGCTCATCTCCTTACTCCGGGTTTTGTAGATCCCTGGTTTGAAGGAAGACCAGTACGATCAGGAGATGTGTCAGGGTTTATCGAGCGGGCTCATGCTTATCTGAAATCTCAATAATTTCGAGTATATTCATTATTCCTTTTTTACGGAGTTTTTACCGAACATTCCTGCAGATGTGATGTGATTCACAGATCAGCTCATTTCACAAAAAGGGTTTAAAGGATTATCTTCCTCAAACCTGATAAGCCCATACGGTAATATATTACATATACGGGATGCGATGGGAACTGACATGCAAATAACTTCTTTTCTGATTCTCCTAATCTGTGCACTTTTTATATTCATGCAACCTGCATGTGCAACATTAGAAGAATTTAAAGAAACAACAAATCCGACAGCACTGGTTACATTAGAAGAATTAACAGACGAGGTAATAATCGGTGATAAAATCACTCTGACCGGTAGAATAGATCACTCATTATATGGTACAAATCCTTCTGATGTTGTCATCCTCATCTCCGCGCCACCAGGATCACATGCAGATGCGTTTATGCTTGCAAAACCTGCATCAAATGGAACGTTTCGATATAATCAGATAGCTGATGTTGGAGGAGACTGGGGATTTGAAGCTTTATACACCGGAGTGTATAGCGAAAAGGTATCTGTTCAAGCAATTCCTGGAAATGAACCAAAAAAGACTGCACTGACTTTAAGTGGTTGGCCGACTTTTCCTAAAACAGGTGATTATGTGACTTTTAAAGGGAGATTAACGGATAGTGAAGGAAAAGGAATTCCTAACAAAGTCATCACTTATCAATTAGCGTCAAGCCCTGTGGGTTGTCTTGGTGGATGTGCTTTTGGAGGCATCCTTGAATGGAGAGAGGCCGGATCGATAAGTACAGATATGAATGGTGAATATTCATTCGGTCTTCCCGTAGTCGAAAAAGGATCTGTCCAGATCGAATCTGTATTTGCTGGTGATGACGGATACAGTCCTTCATCCTCAAGAACATTAAAAATTACGGTATATGAGTAAAAATTATTATTTATATTTTTCTGGATTTGAATCAAAGGTTTCTTTGCATCCTTTATTACAAAAATAATATCTCTTTTCATTGAAATCAGACCAATATTGAGCGGTTTTTGGATCCACCATCATTCCACAGATGGGATCTTTTTCCAGTTCTTTTTTGCTATGATTTTCCCTTTCAATATAAGAGAGTGCTGGAGGAATGTACCGCTTGAGGAGAAGAGAAAGACTGATAACTGTGACTGAGGAAAAGGCCATTGCCAACGCTCCATATTCTGGTTTGAACAGGATAACAGGATAAAGGATGCCTGCAGCGAGAGGAATAAGGATTATGTTATATGCAAAAGCCCAGAATAGATTCAATCGAATCCGACCCATAACTTTACGAGCCAACTGAATCGCCGCAGGTATGTGAATTAACGAATCGCGGACAAGGACAATATCGGCGCTTTCAATGGCGATATCAGTTCCTGATCCAATCGCAATTCCTGTATCCGCACGTGCGAGTGCTGGTGCATCATTAATTCCGTCCCCAATGAAAGCAACCACATCTCCTGATTTCTGTACCCGTGATACTTCCTGTTCTTTCCCTTCCGGAAGAACACGGGCAAACACTTCATGGATACCGACCATCGATGCAACAGCGTCAGCCGTCACTTTGTTATCACCAGTCACCATCCCGGATCTGATACCCATCTCGTTCAAAATCCGTACACAAGATCCAGCCTCTGGTTTCACTTGATCTGCTATGGAAATAAGACCGAGGATAGAACTATCTCTCGATACAAGAACAGTTGTTTTTCCCTCCCGTTCACGTTGAGTATGTATTGCATCCTGTGGAGGAGTAAGAGAAAGGCCGGATGAGAGGATATAATCTCTGACACCAAGACGAACAATGCCTCCTGCAATAATACCCGAAAGTCCACTTCCGGATACCGTCTGAAAATCCTGAACTTCAGCAGGAATTATACCTTCTTCTTTACTCTTGGAAAGTATTGCGGAACTGATTGGGTGATCAGAAAGATGTTCTAAAGATGCGGCCATAGAAATGAGTAAACCGGGATTTCCTGTGAATGAATCGACGTCGGTGACAACTGGTTTCCCTTGTGTAATTGTTCCGGTTTTGTCAAATAAGGCAAGAGTAATTTTGTTTGCAATCTCAAGGACAGAACCATTCCGAATAAGTATTCCAAATTCCGCTCCTCGGCCGATACCCACCGTCACAGCGGTTGGTGTCGCAAGACCCAGAGCACAAGGGCAGGCAACAACAAGAACAGCAATCATAGTCTGTAATGAGAACCGGAGGTCCATTCCACGGATCCCATACCAATACGAAAATGCGAGAACCGCAATGAGCAGGACAGCTGGAATGAACCATGCCACAACATAATCTGCAAGTCGCTGAACAGGAGGACGGGATCCCTGAGCTTCTTCCACAAGTCTGATGATACGAGCAAGCATTGTATCAGACCCGACTCTTGTTGCTTTGTACTGAAATGCCCCAGTAGTAACCAAAGTTCCTCCGATAACTTCATGACCAGATTCCCGAAACACGGCAAGCGGTTCACCAGTTACCATGGATTCATCCACATAACTTGACCCAGAAAAAATTACCCCATCTACAGGAATCCTGGCTCCTGTTCGCATCTGAATAATATCACCTGGGAGTACATCCTGAACCGGAATTTCTCTTTCTTCACCATCACGAATTACTGATGCCGATTCAGCTTGAAGTCCGATCAGTGATTTAATTGCAGAAGATGTTCTCCCTTTTGCTCTGGCCTCAAGATATCGTCCAAGCATTAAAAACGCCGTAAGCATAAGGGCAGTTTCATAAAACAAGGTACTCATGTCAAGGATAATTGAGAAAGTTCCAAGGACACTTGCACCATACGCCACCCCAATTCCCATGGCGTACATAACATCCATATTCAGGGTTTTATTTCGAAGAGAAGTGAATGCTGCTCGAAATATGGGACTTCCCAGCCAGATTAATACAGGAGTGGTAATGATAAACTGGAGATATGAAATAAGGTGCATATCATGTGACGGGATATACATCATTCCCATCATGAGCAGGGATAATGCAAATCCGAGGATTATTTTTCGTAGCTGACTAGATAACTCGCGTTCACGAATTTTATCACTCTCATCTTCTTTATCCCGGTCAGTCCCAAGAAACTGATATCCTGCTGAAATTATTACATTCCGGATATCCCCTATACCAACAAGAGAAGGATTGTAGGTAACATATGCTCGTTCGGTGTTCAGATTTACATCAGCAGATATAATGCCCTCCAACGTCAGAAGGGCATGAGTCACAGTTTGAACACAAGAAGCGCAGGTCATACCACCTACCTTAACGATGATTTTTTCATGACTCACCGAAAATCCACTTTTTTCTACTGCATGTGTTAAATCATGAAGACTGACCTGAGATGGATCATATGAAATCCTGGCTTTTCCTGTTGCAAGATTTACCTTAGATTCCATAACTCCGGGAGTAGCCGCAAGTCCTTTTTCAACTGATATCGCACATGTTGCACAATGCATTCCGGAAATTTGGAGATCTACCTCTTTTTTCTTTTCCTCCTCCATGGTTACACCTATCTTCCAGATAGATGATTTTCAATCACATAAATGTCACCCGAAAACTCATTTCTGGGAATAACACCAGATAATAGAATATGATCCTCTGTCTGGCTCAGATGACTCCCTGTTGGAATGATCCATTATCTGGTCTGAAAAAAATCAGGACTTGTGTTGCAGAAGCTGTGGAAGGAGATGCCTCATTTATCGCTTTTCCAGAGCAGTTTTTAACCGGCTGGGATCCAAATGATACTTCATGGACCTTTGATGAATCTGAAGAGGAAATATCACAATTACGGGAAATTGCTCGTGATTATAGCATTGGTATCCTCGGATCATTTCGGGAAAAAAGAAATGGACCTCCACGAAATACTTGCATCGCTATTGGTCCTGATGGCCGAACATGTGCCACATATTCAAAAATTCACCTTTTTTCTCCGGCGAGTGAGGATCGATATTATGCCCCGGGTGATTCTCTTGGAATTTTTTCTTTCGATTCCTGTAAAATTGGACTTGCTATATGTTATGATCTCAGATTTGCTACACTCTTTCAGGCATATAGAAATAAGGGAGTGAACCTGATGCTCGTACCATCTGCATGGCCTGCAGCCAGATTGAAACATTTCAACCTTTTTACAACCAGTAGAGCGGCAGAATTCCAAACCTTCGTAGCTTCAATTAATACTGTTGGAACAACTCCTGTTGATGTATACACTGGAGGATCATGTATTGCAGGACCTGACGGAACAATCAGGGCACGAGGGAGCGATCTTGAAGAACTTATCTTCTATGAAGTGAAGGGTTCTGAAGCCGACACAATTCGGGCAGAATTTCCTGTTCACCAGGATATGCAAAAAGCAAATTATGACCAGATTTAAAATGAATTAAAAAATAGGTTATAAAACGACTATCAAATTACTGAATGATTCTTCATAAGAATCATCACCAGCAAAATGAACCTGAATATATGTCGTTGTTGAACCACCACCTACAGTAAATTTAAAAAATCCGTTTTTATCCGTTGTTGAAATTCCAAGGATTGAAAAATCACTTCTGGTACCAACACGGTCTGAAGATTCACAGATAACTTTTTTTCCTTCAAGAGGAGTTCCATTTTCTCCCATAAGCTGTCCGGTTATAGATACAGTCTGTCCTGGAGAGGGATTGGATGGTGATGCTTTTGCAGTTATTAATGTGTTCGATTTTGCTACGGCAGGAACAACACCAGTTTTTACTTGCGGTTCCTTCGTAATATGACCAGATACAATATCACTTACTGATCCCTCAAACTGAGAATTTCCATTAAACTTTACACGAAGAAACTCCGCTGGGGCTGCTTCTGGTCGTTTGAATGTATATACACCATCAATATCTGTGGTAGCGACAGCAAGAAATTCATACTCGCTATTTGGATCATCTGATTTTAATTGTTCAAGCGTTACTTTTTTGTTACCCATAACATTTCCATCGCCATCGGTCAGGATTCCAGAAACCGTGAACGGGAGGCTTTCTCCAGGATCTACCGGATCTGTACCGATAGTAAGAGTTGTTGAGATCTTTTCAGCAAATACAGCACACCCGCCACCGCAAACAAGAAGAGAGATGAGAAAGATCATAAAAACAAGAAAAATGCGGGGTGCAGATCGGTATTGCACCAGTGGAAACATCATACCTTATACAATAGACCGCTCCTGTTAACAGGGTTCTCATCATCATATCAATTTCGAGAAAATTATATCAGCTTAACCACATCATGTTTTGGCTCCATGGCTTCTCCAGAACGGAGCATTGCAGTGAGTTGTCGCTCAACTTCATCACGGTCAAAACCCTGTTGACGTACAATTTCAATGACATCTGGTTTATGTGCACGACCATTTTCATCAGCAATATCCCGTATAGCCTGCTTAATAGTCCTAATAAGATCCCGTTTGCTTTTTGACACTCCGGTTGCGAGCATATCAATGTCAAAAGACCCACTTGATGGATCATAAGCTACTTGTCTGAGACAGGTATCAATGATAGTAATTACCCGCTCTGCATCACTCTTTTCTATTATAGGCGAAAGTCTGATCCGAGCAGATGCTTCTGCTAATCTGACGATAGCTTCGAGTTGTCTGGCAGTAACCGGTACAGGTTTGTTGGCATCAGCAAGATCTCGTAATTTCATATAGTATGCAATCAGAGCCTCACGAGCCTCATCCTCAAGCCGGGGGAAACAACTTCGTTTAGCATATGCAACATACTTCCGGAACATCGCCGGATCAATCTCCGGAGTGACTGGTTTTAACTGTTCGGTGATGTATTCATCATCCACACCAGGGATGGGATCACGGGTGTGCTGAGCAATAAGTTCTCCAACACTGTGTGCTTTAATAATATGTTCAGCAATTGCAAGATCACGTTCATGTTCTGGTTTATCTGTCAGGACAAAAATGAGATCAAAACGTGAAAGAAGGGATGGTGGCATATTGATCTGATCACCAATTGGAACAAAATCATCAAACCGCCCATATTTTGGGTTTGCAGCACCAAGAAGAGCACACCTTGATTTCAAAGTGGCAGTAATTCCTGCTTTTGCAACCGAGATAGACTGTTGTTCCATCGCTTCGTGAAGAGCACTCCGATCATGCTTTTCCATCTTATCCATCTCATCTACACAGGCAACACCCATGTCAGCAAGAACAAGAGCACCGGCTTCAAGTGTCCATCGTCCATCTCCAAATTCATCCTTTACCGCAGTGGCAGTAAGACCTGCAGAGGTCGTGGATTGTCCGGAGGTATAAATAGCACGAGGAGAGAGCCGGACAACGTACCGAAGCATCTGAGATTTTGCAATTCCTGGATCTCCTATTAACAGAACATGAATGTCTCCACGTAGTCTGCTCCCATCAGGCATCTCCTTGGCAATTCCACCAAACAGCTGAAGAGCGATTGCATCCTTAACATCATCAACACCATAAATGGTCGGAGCGATGGAATGTGCAATTTTCCGATAGATATTTGGATCGGTTGATAGACTCCGGATCTCTTTTTCATCCTCTTCACTGATATTAACCTCTTCAAACTCTTTTTCTGCCACCTCGATAGAATTACATTCTACGTAAATATCAAAAATGGTAGATTTAGTTCCGTAAGAATTCCGCTGCATGGATCTGAGGATGCCATTGACGACAATACGATCTCCAGGAGCTACAATACCACAAATATCGTCTGTTACATCAAGATCAATTGTCTGTGGTTGTTCTCCTCCACGAAGACCCTCCGGGGACTCTTGTATTCTGAGTTTTTGGGAATCAACAAACCGGGAAAACCGTGGAATCAGTTCAAGCTTTTTTTGAGTGCATCCATCAGCCTGACATCCGTCAGGTTCTACAAAAGGACCATAAGATTGGGCTTTCACAGTCCGATGACCAGAGGGACAGCGAAATACAGCAAGAGTAATTCGTGGTCGGACTTCAGTGGTTTTCCGAAGGATCCCTTCAACGCTAATAAATTTCCCAATATGATCCGATCGTATCTCTCTGATTGCAATTTTCCGGGGAAGGTTAATAAACCGTACATTAATGTCAGGTTGTTCTTCTTTTTTCCGGGTTTTTACAAGTCTATGAGTTCTGATAGCATCCTTAATATCACCGATAACTTTTCCAGGATTATCTAAGAGTTCATCCGCAAGTTCTGTTCCTGTTTTACCAAAACTCTCAATATCCCGGTAATTGATATAAAGTGAACGTGTATACGGATATTCACGGGATAATTCATCCAGCTCTTTTTTATATCGTGTCTTTAAAAACCGATGCCAGTCTGCGTCACGATCTGTTATTTCTACTGAATCCATATCTTTAGCTGATGCCATAACTATCAAAACTTAACAAAACATGAATGTGAAAGAGGGGGTATTTGTATGATTTTATCCTTAACAGCCTTTTCGAAAGTGAACCCTTGGAATACTCAATTTGAAACAAGCACCTTGGTCTTTTTTTCCGGTTTCTGCTATGGTAATGCTAGTAATTGAAAGTATTTCTCTAACCAGAAATAATCCAAGACCAGTATTTTTCCCATACCCCCGCCCGAATATCTTTTCTTTATCTTCATCAGCAACACCTATACCATCGTCAGCAATAAAGATGTGAAGAAAACCTTCACTTTCATTTGCTGATATTGTAATACGAGTGACTCTCTCCCCATGACGAATAGCATTATCAAACAGATTATAAAACACTTTTTCAATGAGAGGATCTACAAATATTTCGTACGAAACAATACTGGGACTAATTTGTGTCATAATCTGTGAAAAAGACGAACTCATTTTGGTTATGAGATTCTCAAGATGAATCCATACTGCTCCTTTTACACCTAATTCTTCATAAAGCCGTGTAAATTCAATCTGAGCAGAAAGACGGGATAACAGCATGGACTCTTTCTGAAGATACTGGGTAAATGGATTATCAACATTATCCATCCGGGCCAGTTCATTATACGAAAGCAGTGCCATCATGGTATTTTTCATGTCATGCCTGGTGATTGATGACAGCAGACCAAGTTTTTTATTTGCCATTGAGAGGGATTGTTCAACCCGTTTGCGTTCTGCGATCTCATTTTTGAGATCATCATTCATACGCAAAAGTTCATCATTTGCATCACTTAGTTGATCGTTTACCAACGCAAGTCTGTCTTTTGCTTCGATGAGTTCATTATTTTTGGAAATGGCTATTTCATACGTTGAAAGAAGAATATTTAAAATCTGTTGTCGGCTCGAAGCTATCTCATGAGTTTTTCCAGAGTAAAAAACCGGTACCATACTTATATCAGGTTCATCAATAGTATAGGACTGATTTGCCAAGACTACCTGAATACGGTCTAACAGATATTTTGAATCATAGGGTTTGATAATAAAATTATCTGCTCCACATTCCAGACCGGAAAGAACATCACCAGGATCAAATAACTGAGTAACCAGGATAACTGGAATATGCCGGGTCTTTGGATCTGATTTAATCTCTTTACATAATTCATATCCGTTCATTTCAGGCATTATTACATCAGTCAGAACAATAGTCGGAAGTTTCTTATGTATTTCTTCAAGAGCTATTCGTCCATTATATGCCACTTTTACGTCATACCCGGCATTATTGAGCAGATGTTTTAGAATTTCAGCTTGAGTTTTACTATCCTCAGCAACAAGGATAGAAACCGGACAATATTCTGAATTATCCATTATTTTCCCCATTCTGGATATTCATATCATAGGATTCTTTTTCAGGATAAGGTAGTACTACCTGAAATGTGGACCCACGGCCTGGACCTGGACTATATACTGATACAAAGCCCCCATACAATGTCACGATTCGCCTTACAATTGACAATCCAAGGCCATGTGCATTATGGTCATGTCTCGATTCATCGGCCTTATAAAAATCCTCAAACACTCTGACAGTTTGTTCTGAAGTAAGACCAATTCCGGTATCCTCTATCGTAAGAACCTGGTTATATCCTTCCTGTTCACAAGATAACGTGATTGTTCCCCCATCTGAATTATAATTAATAGCATTAGAGACAAGGTTTTCCATTATAGTCATAATGTGAAAGTGTGATATTTTGCAAAATGATAGTGGCCGAATGTAATTTTTCACCTGAATTCCTTTTTGCTCAATCAGATATGAATGGTTACCCAGGACTTCAAGTGAAATCAGATGAATATCAGCATTTGTTTTCTCCTCGGAGAACGAGTCGATTGAAATATGAGACATTTTTAAAATACGTTCAACTAATTGCTTGAGCACTGTTACATCCTTTACGAGAAGGGAAAGAATCTCCTTTTTGTCTGGATCTGTCTCTTTACGTAACAAATATGGTAAAAATGCATACAGAGGTGTCAACGGAGTTTTTAAATCATGGCCGATCCTGGTTATCAGTTCTGTTCTCTGCATCAGAAGGTGTTCTACAATCTCATTCGTAACTGATAAAGCCTGTGTTCGTTCCTTGACTAGTTCTTCCAGATGTTGCGAAAAATCATTCAATTCACGGGTGGTTTGTTCAAGTTCAGAATTTTTTTGGGCGGCAGTCTGATATATTGATAAGAGAATTCTTAACAGATCATACCGGGATGAGCGTATGGAATAGGTGTGATTCTCATAATGAAAGGGCAGAACCCCTCCAGCATCTTCATGTCCCTGCGATGCATTCATTTTTAGCGAAAAAATATTGTTTACTTCGCTAATAAGTTGCTCTTTCCGGACAGGTTTTATAATAAAATTATTCGCCCCACAACACAGCCCTTTTATAATATCTGCAGGATCTGAAAGCTGCGATACAAAAACAATAGGAATAGAGGAATATTTTGGATCATTGCGTAAGGTATGACAAAAAACATATCCATCCATTCCTGGCATAATAATATCTGTCAGTATAAGATCAACTGAAGAGTCTGATAATAATGTAAATGCCGATGCCGGACAATCTACCGGGATAGCATGATATCCTGCTTGAGTCAGGTAATAACAAAGTAAATCGGCCTGAGTTTTACTATCTTCTACGACAAGTATCTTATATGAACCTGTCATCTCTATAAACTCCTTAATGATATTGAATGCAAAAATTCAGCAATTTGCTTTGGTGGGAGAGAAAACATTCCTGCATGTCTTGCTTCAGCTGCCCCAGGCATACCATAAACAAAAGAGCTTTCCCGGTCCTGAATAATAGTGCAGCCACCCTTTTGTCTGATCTGTAGGAGTTCTTCTGCTCCATCAGAACCCATTCCTGTCAGTAAAACACCAAGAGACTTGGATCCCAGATTTTTTGCAGCAGATCTGAAAAGATAAGAAACAGAAGGGCGAAGATTATGTTCTGGTTCCGTGTTTGAGAACTCGATGGAGAGATCAGAGGTAATCCCAGTATGCTTCCCATCAGGTGCGATATATAAAACTCCTGGTATTATTATTTCCCCTTCTTCAGCTATTTTGGTTTGAAAACCGGTTGATTCTTTCAGCCAGAGACTTAATCCTTCAATAAACCCGGGGGACATGTGTTGAACAAGAACCATAGGAAGAGAAAAATCAGGTTTCATATTCTGTAAAATCTCCTGAACCGCTTGAGGCCCTCCTGTAGATGCCCCAATCAGAACAACGCGAATATCCTGACTTATTCGAAACGGGACGGTAATTTTTTCTGGTTCGTCGTGGTTCCCATTATTACCTGAACTCCTTCTTCTGATCACTTTGACTTCAGAAAAGGTTCTGATTGCAGAAATGAGTTCTAATGAAGCGGACCTAAACTCGGGATCGTCATATCCCGGTGGTTTTCGAAATACACCAAGCGCTCCTGCTTCAACGGCACGAAACGAAGCACGAATTTCCTCAAGATTATCAATGCCACTCACAATAATGATGGGTGTGGGTGTATTTTCCATGATTTTTCTGGTTGTGACAAAACCATCCAAATCAGGCATGTTGATATCCATCGTGATTATATCAGGAGCCCATCGTGATGCTAAAGCGATGGCTTCCCGGCCATTTTTCGCTCGCCCGATTACTGATATATCTGGTTCTTTTTCTAATATACTCTGAAGAACCATGAGTGTTACTTCAGAGTCATCTACCAGGAGAACACGAATCATTATCTTCCCGCACCTATCAATCGCTTGATCACGTCAATGAGGTTGCTTTGATCAAAACTTGATTTAATAATATATGCATTTGCCCCGACAGTAATTCCATGTTCCCGATCTTCCCTGGAATCCAGCGATGTAACCAGTATTACCGGAAGATCAACAAGGTTTTTTTCAGAACGAATTTTTTCTGTCAGGACAAAACCACTCATTCGTGGCATATCTACATCTGATACAACAAGATCTACTTGTGTTGTCTTCAACTTTGTAAATGCATCTAATCCATCAACAGCAGTCTCTACCTCATAACCAGAACCTTCAAGGATATTTTTAAGAAGCATGCGGGAGGTGATTGAATCTTCCACCACCATTATTTTTTGTCTTCCGGATAATGAGGAGGAGAGATCATTCTTCATTCCAACTGTTGTGTCCACACCCTGCATCGCCTGGACAAGATCATCGACCTGCAAAACCGGTACAACAGTATTATTATTCAGAATAGCCACGCCACTGATGAAGCGAACTTCTTTTAACTGTGGACCCAGTCCCCTGACAACAATCTCCTGAGCACCACATATCTGGCTAACGATAAGCCCAAAAACCTTTCCCTGATTATTTATCAACACAAAAGAACGTGCATCTTCTGGCTCTGCTGATCCACCGGGTAATTGAAGAATCGAATTAAGCATAACTACCGGAATTAATTGACCTTCAAATTGAATGACAGTACGTCCCTCAATAGTAGAAATATCATCTGCATCCGGAATCAACACCCGTTCAACCTGATCAAGAGGGAAAAAAAATGGTCGGTTTTCTACATATACTAAAAGTCCTCTGAATGTTGACAAGGTTACAGGTATGTTAAGTGAGAAGGTTGTTCCTTTTCCAGGAATAGTTTTGATATCAATACTACCACCAATCTGGTTAACCTTCTCCTGGACTATCGCAAGGCCAAGACCTCGACCGGAAACCGTTGATACTGTTTTTGAGGTAGAAAATCCTGAACGAAAAACCAACAATGCTTTTTGATCTGAAGGCATCCGTTCTGCTTCTTCACGTGTAATAAAACCTTTTTCAACAGCAGCCTCACTCGCAGCATCCGTATTAATTCCTTGTCCGTCATCTCTCACAGTAATTGTTATCTGATTCGCCCGATTATGGACTATTTCAATAGAGATCTCTCCCCCTGGTGGTTTATGCATACTGACTCTCAAGTCCGCCGGTTCTATACCATGATCAACTGCATTCCGAAGAATATGGATCATTGGATCTTTGATAATCTCCAAAATTCTCCGATCAATTTCAATATCAGAGCCAGAAATAGAAAGATTTACCTGTTTATTCTGTTCTCTTGCAATGTCACGTATCATCCGGGGATATGAATCAGAAAGGGTGGAGAACGGAGTGAGTACTACTTCCCTGATATTTTCAATAAGGCCAGTGATGACAGAATCCATCTCATATTGATCCTGAATCATTGATTTGATAGTTGAATCAAGTTTTGTTTCGCAACTTCCTATCAAATCCCGAGTCACATCAATAAATGATACTAATCTTTCAATGGAATCCTGATTATCCAAAATCTGACGCTTCAGATGAGAAACATCGCCTTCTATCCGGTTCATATTCCACCTCCATGTCCGGATAATCTGTGCAATCTCTTTTAAATCAGAAAGACGAACTCCGGAAGAAAGCCGGTATGACAACAGATCATCAGTGACTTCATACAAGGATCGAAGGCGTTCTTCAGATATACGAACAGTTGTGCTTGCCTGTGTCAAAGACGGAACAAATTGAGATCGCAACTCTGATGGGGAGTCTTCGCAGAGTTTATCAGATTTATCGTGTTTGATTTGTGTTTCCTTAATAACGTCTGCCTGTTCTGGATGTATTGCAGATGATAATGGTAATGGTTGGGATAAGTATTCAGCTTGTTTAGGTATCTGAGCATGTTGATGATGTGAAGAATCAGAAATCTGGATACTGGTTGTTCCTGATTTTTGAGATGCTCCTGAAATTGGAACTATTTGTTTTAGTTTATAAATCAGTGGACCTGCTTTCACCACGGTATCTCCCGCAAGAAGAGCCTCAAGCGTGGATATTACCTGATGCACAAGATCAAATTCTTCAGATTGTAGGATAAAATCTCCTTTCCGAACTGCTGAAAAAACAGATTCCAAATGCTGACAGACAGATTCAATATCTTTGAGTCCTACAGCACGTGCAGCTCCTTTCAGACTATGAGTTGCTCGGTATACAGGCTCTATCTCAACTGATTGCGTACAAGTTGAATTTTTTTCAAGATCAAGAACACCTGAAATAATTGCCTGAAGATGGTCGGCTGCTTCCTCCCGAAAGGTTGCAAGAAGGCGGGTTAAGAATTCATCATCCTGCACGGCCATGATTCTTTCCGCTTATACCCTGAATCGTTCGGTAATTTCTTTCAGACTATTTCCAAGATCATGAAGATCCCGTGCAGTCTTCTCCACCTGTCTGGTTACTTCCAGATTATTCTGGGCAGCAGTCCGGATATTTTCCATTGCGATGGATATCTGGTCCATACCAACGACCTGTTCCTGGCTAGAAGCAGTAATCTGAACACCTGCCCTGGCGGTATCTGCAATACTCTGGGAAAGAACAACTATCGCCTCCTGAGCATCTTTTGTCAGTTTCATCCCGACTGCCACAGTCTTTGTTCCCTGCTCTGTTGATATCACAGTAGAACTGATTCCTCGTTGAATGTCAGTTAAAATATTCCGGATATTCGTTGTCGCCTGTTTTGACTGCTCAGCAAGACTTTTAATTTCTAGTGCAACCACACCAAATCCTTTCCCAAATTCACCTGCTTTTGCAGCTTCGATAGAGGCATTGACAGCTAACAGATTGGACTGTTCTGCAATGTCAGTCACACTGACGATGATCTCCCCAATAGCCTGACTTTGTTCAGAAAGACGGATTACATTCGATGCAATGGATTCCATCTGCTGATTGATGTGATTCATTCCGGTAATTATCTCTTCAACAGATGTCTGACCGTTTTTCACCACCTGATTAACTGCCTGGGACTTTTCAGCAACATTTTTCGCTTTCTGGTTGGTCACTTCAGTGGTTTTCCTGACTTCTTCTACCGTAGCAGAGGTCTCATTCACGGCTGATGCTGTTTCTGCTGTACTGGAGGACAACTGAGCTGTAACGGATAAAATTTCTGTGGATGCAGATGAAAGGACATTCACGCCCTGATATAACTCTTCATTGATGACAGTCATCATCCTGGAAAGTTCTATTCCAATCCGGTTGAGGGCATCCTTTAATGTGATATATTCTCCTTTCACATGCAGGGTTTCATCCACCCGTGCAGTGAAATTTCCATTTGCATATTCTCCGGAAATCCTCATAACTTCATGTATCGGCTCAATTACAGCATCAAGGGTGGAATTGACCCCTTCAACTATTCTTCTGAAATCGCCCATATGTCGGGCAGCGTCAGCACGGGTCTCAAGTCTTCCATCAATTGCTGCCTGTGTCAGCATCCCGGCATCTTCAATCAGATAATTGATAGCATCTATACATTGATTCAGATTATTTTTAATTTCATTAAAATCACCATGATATTCATCAGATATCCGGGCTGGAACATCACCATGTGAGATTCGTTCTACATATTCTGCTGCTACATTTAACGGGCCAATGATTGAATCGAGCATCTTATTAATGCCTTCAAACATATTCCGGCTATATCCGGTATATTCAGATACATTAACCCGATAATCAAGATTGCCGGCAATTCCATTTTCAATTAACAATTCAATTTCAGTATTTCTTTTATTCAGAACAGTGACAAGATTGTTCAGATTAATCCTGATTTCTTCAAATGAACCGGAAAACGGTGAATCAAGAGGTTGAGGGATCTCCCCATGAGCTATTTCATCAATAAAGGATGCAGTGATTTTCATCGGTTTGAGATAGGCATCAAGGGTTGCATTAATACCAGAAATAATCTTTTTATAATCACCTTCATGATCATCAGCATGAGCCCGGTAAGACAATTCTCCCCTTACCGCTGCATCAGTGAGAGAATGAGCATCAGTAGCCATATGAGCGATATTTTTACTCATATCATTGACAGATTCTCCAAGTAATCCGATCTCATCTTTCCGATGAAAAACAATTCGAGCGGAACTATCTCCATGTCCAATTCGTGTTGCAACCTCAATGAGCTCATCAAGAGGTCGTGTAATATTCCTGGTCAGGATAAATGCAATAATTATTGAAAGAATAATTACCCCGGCTCCGAGAGTAAACATGATTAGAGCAAGAGTTTTCGTCTCATTTGAACTATTATGAATAGTTCTTTGTGCATCAGAAATAAGTGAATCTTTCAAGGCTGAAAATGTTGATTCTGTCGCCCGTCGTGCCTCAGCATGTTCACCACCATTCATAACAGATAATATGGCATCTTTCTCTTTTCCACTTTTTTCAAGCTCAAATACCGAAAGAGCGGCAGATTTATACCGAATCCACTGATCTTCAAATGTATTGAGAATATTCTTTTGCTCATCACTAAGTGGGATATCTTTAAAATCTGCAATTATTGATTCTACATTTGATATTTCTGTATTTACCCGACCAAAATCCTGTTCACGCTCTTCAGGGATAGAGAGTGAACGAAAAACAAGTGCACGAATAGAATGTAAAGAAGATTCCATATTCCCAGTCTGCATCAGAGGTACTGTTTGCTCTGAATAGAGCTGATCCATTTCCATGGATAATCGATCAACACTTAAAAAACAGGCAACAACTACCAGAGACATCAGGACAATAACAAAAAAAAATCCGCCAATTAACTTTTTTCCAATTTTTATATTATCTAATTGTGAAATAATACTCATTGATTCCCTCTTTCAATTAAAATCAAATACTGTTTTGTTCAACAATATCGTATTCGTACCAGTTAATTCTCATCTTTACCGTTTACATACTGCCATATTCTCACCTAGGAAAATATCATATCTGAGCACTTCGTACCACCAATTTAGGATGACTCAGTACAGCTTCGGTTTTAATTAACATCAAAGGTCCTGGAAAAACACCTTCAAGAAAATCTTTGCCGATTCCACTAATTGTTTCAGGTAAAGGACCAAGATGAGAGAGGATTTGATGTGAGACGCCATCTACCTGGTCTGCAAGTATAGCAAATTCCATACCCTCTCCGGATAACACAATAATTTTATTATAATCAGATAGGCCTTTTCTTGGCAGATTAAAAAAAACACGTAAATCTGTTACTGAAACAACCCTGCCACGTATACTGATAATTCCCAGGATAAAATCAGGAGTTCCGGGAAGTGTTGTGAGTGCTCGTAATAGTGTAACTTCCCGGACATACTTCATCGAAACACAGTATCGTTCACCATTGAGCCAGAATGTCAGTACATCTAATCCTTCTCCTGTTTTTTCTTTTTGTCCAAGTGGCTCTGCGAGACATCTGGCTCGTTCCAGTAAAATATTAGCATCCTCACATTCGGGCTGCTGAAATAATCCGGTCATAATTTCTCAATTATCCTTTTAGTAACAAATGTATCATCTCTTTCATTTTGCTCGCAGAGATACCCTCTGTTTCCTCCAAAACCTTGTCCTCATCCATCATATTCAAAATGTCAACTGCGATATTATAGTGATGCTTGGCAAGATCTGGTTTTCCTATCTTTGAATAGATGCCGGCAATTGCCAGGTGGGCAGGAAGATAATCAGGATTTGCATACAGAGACTGGCGAAGAACTTGCAAAGATTGAACATACAACCCTTGTTCGTCTAAAATCGCTGCCTTTAATAAATATGCCCGTGGATGCAAAGGATCTTGTGCTATTAACCGCTCACTCCATCCAAGTGCCTTCTCATACTCTCTTGCTCCGGCATATTCTCTGATTATCGCCTCAATCTGTTTTAATGCTAACCTATTCTGAGCAATACTATTACGCTCAATTATGATACCAGTTTCCTGAAGTTTATTTTCATCAAAAAAACTATTAAAAGAATTTTTCTCTTCCAAGGAATGATTATTGGAAGGTTGTACTCCATCAGTGATATCATAATCAGGAACAGATCTAAATACATCAGATATTTCTTCTTCCTGAAATTCTAGGTTAACGGGCTCAATTTCAAATTGGGTTATATCTGTATTTAAATCAGGTGTCATTTCGAGAGTCTTTTCAGGTACAATTTTTTTCGGACTGTTTTTAACATGAAGAAAGACTGATCCATGGTGCAATAATTGTATTTTTTGTCCTGAAACAATACCAATTTCCTGCGGGGATACAATTAGAAAACCTCCTGTTCGAAGCGAATATATGAGATGTGAAACAACATCACGGGATTGATTCTTTGAAAAATACATCAGAACATTCCTGCAAAAAATTATGTCAAGTGATGAAGGGCCAAGTCCGTGAAAAAAATGTGTGTCTCTGATGAGGTTCATTCGTTCAAATCGTACCATTTTTTTAATGGATTCATTAATTTTCATCCGGTTATCAGGATACGGAGTAAAATATTGTCCAATTGGTAAGATTGGATCGTCCCGAAATGACCATCGGGAATATATTCCAACTCGTGCCCGCTCTAGCATCTTCTGGTTAATATCAGTACCAAGGATGTAAATGTCCCAGGAATTGATATCAGAAAGAAGATGATTAAGAAGAATAGCAAGAGAATATGGTTCTTCACCACTACTACAGGCAGCACTCCATATCCGAATAAATAATTTTCCTTCAGATCTTCTTTTTTGAATGAGATCAGGAAACAAATAATCCCGAAGATACAAGAACAGATTTTTATCTCTGAAAAAATAGGTTTCCCCAATTGTGATATGGTGGACAAGAGCATCAACAAATTGATTGTTCAGAGATGAATCCTTCATATAATGAATACATGATGATAATGGAATATTCAAATCCGAACAGACAGAGGTTAAGTGTCGGTTAAGATCCTGAAGATGATCATCATCAAAAAGAATCCCGGTGTGTTTAAGAATGAATTGTTGAACTTCAATTAGAACATTTTTATCAAATTTTTCATTCATATTGCCAGGAATTCTTTCATTGCTTGAATTTTCTTTTGATCTGTAAGACTTATCAGATCTTGAGGATGAGTAACCACAAGCAGTCCGTCTTTACAGCGATAGAATCCGGTTATACCTTGAATTCCAGGGTCTATTTTTTCGGGCGGAATAATTTCTCCAGATAAATTAAAAACCCCCTCTATGTAATCTGCAATGATGGCCAGAGACCGCTCACTTTGAACGATAAGAAGATAATCTTTGGGTGAAAGAGACTTGTTTTGTAACGAAAAATATTTTCTAAAAGAAAAAACCGGAAAAATCTCACCATGATAATTTATAATACCAATTATTCCTGGTGGAGCCTCATGGAGTGGAGTTACTGCGACCATCCGGAAAACATGGTCAATCATGACAGCAGGAATCCCAATTCTGACATCCTGAACAAGAAATATCAACAGGTCTGAATCAGGCACAAGGTCTCCAGATGGTTTGGAACCTGAATTATCTTGAATTATTTCCACAGTACATCACAAATTTTGCGATGAGAGATTGCATCTGAATATCGCTTCCGGCTCCTTCAGATAAACGGAAGTCGGTTTCACCAAGGGCATCAATGAGTCGGACTTTAATGGTCTCTGATAGATCCCGTTTAATAATTGCACGGTATAACTGTCCGATCAATTCCTGGGGAGCAATACCCCGGTCATGGAGAAGTGCCTGAAGTGCACTCCCAGCTCCGAGAAAATTTCCTGCAATACTAAGATCGATAAGATCGTCAATCTCCTCAGGCCGTGCTGTTGCAGTAATGGCAAAAATCATGGGAGGGCTGATTTCACGACCAAGTATTGCGGCTCCCTGAAGGGCATTAATGGCTTTTCGCATATCACCTTGTGCAACATAAAAAATTGCATCGATGACTTCTTCACTCACTGTCAGGTTCTGATCTGCACTAATTCTTTGGACCATCTCAGCTACTGCATGTCTTCCTAAGGGTCTGAACCGATAAATGGCACATCTGCTTTGGATAGGATCAATTATCTTCGCCGAGTAATTACAGGATAAAATAAACCGGCAAGTCTGAGCGTAGGTCTCCATTGTTCTCCGAAGAGCTGACTGAGCATCAGTGGTAAGAGCATCTGCTTCATCCAGAAAAAGAATCTTAAATGTTGATGCTCCAAACGGAGATGTCCGGGCAAATTGTTTGATCTGGTTTCTGACAACGTCAATACCTCGTTCATCAGATGCATTCAGCTCCCTAAAATTCATCTGCCAGTCTTCACCAAAAAATTCACGGGCCAATGCTACTGCAGCTGTAGTCTTTCCAGTCCCTGCATTTCCGGTAAAGAGTAGATGAGGCATCTCTCGTTTAGCGACGTAGGAACGTAATCGCTCAATGATTTCCTGCTGTCCAATAATATCCTCAAGTACTCTGGGCCTGTATTTTTCTATCCAAATAGCATGTGATTCTTCCATTGCAATAATATCCTCCGGAATGGTACCTGAACTATCAATATGGAATGGTGAAGATTTCATCTGACCAGATACCCTGATCTCTCGTACTCTATATATTACGGATTTTCATCCAATATAGGTTCTTCAGGGTGATCCTCTCCAGCTCGATCAAGAAGGTTATTCATGCAGGTCTTATAAACGTCCAAAACCCTACTATCATCAGGATCAAGCGCCAGTGATCGTTCATAACATATTTTTGCTACCGGTTCCTCACCAGATAAAAGAAGAGCATCACCCAGGTAACCCCAGCCTTCCGGATTCTCTGGATCAAGATTTGTTGCACGGGTCAAGCTGATTCGAGCTTTTTCATACTCTTCAGCCTGGATTTCTGCCATTCCCTTTAGAAGGAATGCATCAAACCAATCAGGATCAAGCTCTGCTGCCTGACGAGCGTTTACACCTGCTTCATGAAAGTGACCCAGTTCAAACAAAACACGTGCACGAGCTAACCAGACCTCCGCATTATCCGGCATTGCAATCAGTGCATTTGAGAAAAGGTCAATCGCCCGGTCTGGATCACCGGCCTGTTCATATGCCTGTCCTGCCAGATAAGCAAGGTTTCCTTCTCGTGGATTTTCAGCTATTAATTTTTCAAACTGCTCAGCTGCCAGATCAAATTCTTTCATCTGTGCCAAAAGCGATGAATACCGGTATAATATCTGCATATCGTCTGGATAATCATGTACCAAAGACGACAAGGTCTCCCTAGCATCATCATATCTTCCAATATGAACGAGTAGATCAGCCAGAACCAGATACGCCTGTGTCCCGACATGAGCATCAGCCCAATCTTTTAAAATGGTAATTCCCATATCTGGATCATCTTTGTGCCATCCAAGAGTCCGTGCAATCGTAGTTACCCAGAATGGATTGTCAGAATCCTCTTCTCTTCGCTCTTCACAAAATGAAATCAGATCTTCCCACCGGTGCAGATGATAAAGTGTTCGGGCATATCCTTCTGCAGCAGTGCTGTCATCCGGTCGTACCTGTAGTACAGAGTCAAAAATCTCCAATGCTCTCTTATATTGAAATGATGAACCTAATACACGCCCATATTGCAACAGAATGTCTGGTTCAGGAGATAATGCAACCGCTTTTTCAAGTGAGGTGATCGCATCTTCATGCCTATCGAGGGTGTTGTATACGAGCCCAAGAAGCAGATGGGGGAGATGGCTTTCTGTGTCCAATCGGGCAGCCATCCGAAAAGAGAGGACTGCTTTGGAAAGATCATCAGCGATCAGATAGATCATTCCCTTTTTCAACCAGGGAATTATTTGTTCAGGATCAATCTCAATCAGACGATTGTAACATTTAATCTCATCATCCCGTCTTCCAAGTTCCTCATATAACCGGGCACAATGAAAAAGGATTTCAGTATTGTCCGGATCATGGTCCAGAGATTCCAGGTACCAACGTTCTGCCTCATCTGGTTTTTTCAAATGAACCGATATCAAACCCAGGTACATCCTGATAAGACCATTTTCAGGATCAAAGACAAGGGCTTCAGTAAAAATTTCTTTTGATCTTTCATAATCTCCAGCTTCATACAACATTCTTGCGAGTTCTATCCGTGGTTGTGGACTCAATGGCTCAAGCATGATGCATTTGTTTAAGTACTCTTCTGCTTCATCATGATTTCCGGTATCAATTGCAAGGAGGGAAAGTTCAAAACAAACATCTGTTTTTTCCGGGTATTGCTCATTCAACTCCAGAAACAAATCCCGTGCTTCATCTAATTTTCCGGATAAATGGAGAGTATATCCTTTATTAAACCAAGCGACGGAATCATCAGGATCTTCATCCAGAATCATCTGTATACAGGAAAGTGCCAGATCGAACTCTTCATGTTTGGCATGATGAGCAGCTCTGATCATTATCAGTTCTTTTTCATTCATGTGCATAAGGGCCCTGAAATAATTACAGATGTGTATCTGCAGATTATGTACCTATCAGCACGAGTATAGTTGAACTTTCGGGAAAAAAGAAGGTTAGTTTGAGTTCTCAGAAGATTCCTCAGACTCATTCATTTCTAAAGCTGGTGCATCTGATTGTAATTCGGTTGTGTTTCCACTTTCCGGATTTTCAATTAGAGCTTTGAGATCAAGAGCATATTGCCAGGACTCATCATAAGAGAGTGCTTTGTTTATTGCTGCTAGTGCTTCATCGGTTCTGTTCAGTTTATAGAGAGTTAATGCCTTCTGTGCCCAGAGGTCTGCCTTTGTATCGTCAAGTGCAATTGCAGATTCGAAAGCACCGAGAGCTTCTTCATAGTTCTCAAGGATGAGCAGAGCCATTCCTTTTGCAAGATATGCACGCGGACTTGGTTCAATTTCAATTGCCTTGTCAAAGGATGCTATTGCTTCCTCAGGTTTTTCAAGTGAATTGAGGGTTGTTCCCAGGTTGTAGTGGAATTCAGCATTCTCTGCAGAAATTCCTATTGCTTCTTCAAACGCTTTCAGAGCCTCGTCATGGTTATCAAGCTCATTGAGAACAACACCATAGTCATTCCAAGCAACTGCATTAGATGCATTCAGAACGACCGCTTCAGCAAATGCTTCAGATGCACCCTGATTGTCATCATTCTGAACCTTTGATAATCCAAGAGTATAGAATGCCTTAGATCGGTCATCGTCAGTCATCTGAGTTGAGTTAAGCATGGTTGCCTGTTCAAGTGAATCTTCTGCATCCTGATAGTTATCAAGCTGGTACTGAGTCAATCCTTTCAGATAATAAGGATCAGCAAGATCTGGCCTAATCTCAATCATTTTGTCAAGTGAAGTGGTTGCTTCTTCATAGGAACCTTCATCACTTAAGAGACCACCGAGATAGTACCATGCATCGGCAAGACCGGGATTTAACTCGGTTGCAGTTCTGAATTCTGCGATTGCTCCTGAACGGTCACTCTGGTCGATGTAAACCTGACCTTTCCAGTAATGTGCAACACCCATGGTTGGATCTGCTGCAATTGCTTCGTCAAATGCTGATATTGCGCCGGTCAGATCATCCTGATCGTATAAAACACGTCCCTTGTAGTAGAGAGCATTTGCATTTGCCGGATTGAGTTCGATTGCTTTATTGAATGCAACAAGTGCTTCATCAGGGTTACTGCGAACCTCAAAGAGAATTCTTCCCTTCCGGTCCCATACGTCAGAATCGCTGCCAACAGTAAGGAATGGTTCAGAGTAATCACCTTCAATAGTCAGTACTTCGTTGAAAGTTGCTTCTGCTTCATCAAATTTACCAAGAGCACTTTCTGCAATTCCTTTTGCATATAAAGCATCCTTAAACTGAGGATTGAGTTCAATTGCCTTGGTATACGCTTCCAGGGATTCTTCGGGCTGACCGAGATCAGAGAGAGTAATACCTTTCCAGTAATATGCACGAGAACTATCCGGCATGATCTCAATTGCCTTGTTAAATGATTCTAACGCTAAATCTGATTCTGTATTGAGAAGGTGTGCAATTCCCTTGTTAATCCAGATACCTGCATCATCAGGTGTGTATTCAACCGCCTGAGTCAATGCTTCAAGAGCGGGGACTGGATCTGGTTTTTCCTTACCGACAAGGTAAATCATACCGATATTACTCCATGCATTCCCATTTTCAGGATTTATTGTAGTAACATTCTGGAATGCATACAGGGCTGATTCAACATCGCCAGACATTAAATATGAACCACCAAGTTTGAACAGGGCCTGTTCATCCTCTGGGTTCTCTTCTACTGCTTTCAGGAAGTTTGTAACTGCCTCTTCGTAATTTTCACTTTCAAAGGCTGCAAGCCCCTGATCGTACCACCCGGATCCCGTGACATTCTCTTCTGCAACAACTCCTATCGTCATTATTGACAGGAGAATTATTGCAAGAACCGGGAGTATTGCTCCGATCTTCATGCCTTATATATCACCTGATTTATAGAGAAATAGTTTCTTCTTTTAATACTTATATAGTGAATTCTGTAAAATATTTTCAAGATATTATGAAATTGTTTAAATATTACCATATATGTTCTATTTTGTGATTATTTCTAGGAAGGTTGCATAATTAGAAACGGATATTAAAATAGTAATGGATTATTGATAGAGTATTTCGCGACTAGCTAAAGGATTTAGAGATGAGATATTCTTTAATAGATAGGGTGCGTATATTAAGGGCACGCCGTTGTGGCTTAGCGGTATAGCGGCTGATTCGTAATCAGCAGGTCGAGGGTTCAAGTCCCTCCAGCGGCTTCCATACTAAAGTTCAAAATGACTGTTTTAAATGGTGTTCCTAGAATAACTTTTTTATCATCATATGAATAAATTAGTTCAAAATTTTCAACACTATCAATAATTACAGATGTTAAGATCTGTCTATTGAAGAAGATTCCATCACCTATATTGAGGAGAGCGGTTAAGATTAACTCTATCACATTGTTCTTTCACTTTCACCCTGTTTGAATAATCTTTACATACTCAAAACAAAAACCTCACGTTATGACTGGACGATATGATACACTTCAAAAAATAAACCAGAATACATTCTCCATTTATGTTGCACCAAGTAGGGATTTACAACAAGCCTTAGTTTCAGGTCCGGTTCAGACCATTCACAGCCCGATAACCTATCTGTTTTTTGGATATGATGAACCATTGTTGATTCTTCCGTCCCATCTCAAACATCGGATATATTTCAGACGGATTGAGGGACTGGCAGGTCTTATTGGGGCGATGAAAAAAGATGATTCAGGTGTGCTCTTCATTCAGTACTCCAGGGATCATATTGAGGAAAATGAATCTAACATTCATTTCCTTGCAGAAGAATGTATCACTCATGCACGACATATTGCCCCGGTAGTAATCCTATCAGTCAACCACGACCATATCATTGAACAACTAGGATTACTATCAGATCGATATATCATTCTCACTGATAAAACCCGGAAGACTATAGCAGGTAATAAATGTGCAAAACAAAAAACATTGCACGAATGTATCTCTCTACCACCTTCGATACATCCCCTACAACCTACCAAACAATATGGGCAACAATCATTATGGAGATCATCACAATGATTTTTTCTTTAATTCCAGTAATTCCCCGTCATATGGGCAATATCGTTCATTTCTATTCGTTTGCCATCCACAAATCGGGCAGACCAAGATCTCCTGATCCCGCCCAAACAATGGTATCAATGGAATAAATAGAAATAAAAAGAAAAAAGGAAATCCAAAGATCCAGAGAAGGATAGTTAATCCAATTGAACATAAAAAAAGCAGAAGAGATAGCATCAAACGGTTCGTAACATTGCCTCCCGGACTGCCCATGCAGGCATTGCATCAGAAAGAGAACCCATTTCTTGATGAAGATCGATAGCATCCAACCAGGTAGATAAAACACCAGATCCAACACCGGCAGCAAGAATCCGGGTGCAATGGTATTTTTCCATCACAGTCCTGATTGTAGTGGTTATGAGAAGTTGTTCTTCCCGGATATATGCTTCAGCTATATTGAGAATTGCTGACTCTCCTACTTCAGAAACATCAGCACATACCATCCTGGCCATACGTCGGAGACAATCCTCACGTGAAGGGGTACAGCTATCGGGGGTTGCGGTGGTATACTCATCAGATGAAATCAGATTCACAAGTACATGAGCATCTCCGGAACAGGCAAAGTATTCAGTACTTATTCCTACCTGACTACCTTCCAGATCAACAGTCCGGAGAAGTGAAGACACAGGAGTTCTCAGTAGACCATAATAAACAAGCAGCCTGGATTTCAGACGAGAATAATCAGTCTGACCTTTTAAATGATCCCAGGCATTCAGAGGTATAATATCTGTTGTTGTACTCCCCATATCAACAAGCAGAGCATCTGAATATCTGTCCCGAAGGACATCAGCCATCACCAACCAGTTTGCTGCAGCAAGTTCGCCGACTGGAGTTGTATGAAAAGTTCCATCAGTACCATAAAACAAAGCACGGGGAAAAACATCCTTTACTGCTGCAACGATGAATTCAACACCTTCCTGTTTAGATGAGAAACAATCTGCAAGTTCGCCGCTCATTACGACAGCTGCATTTTCTGCTGATGAATATCCCCGAAGTATCTCCCGGATTGGTGTCTCTTTCCAGAGCGGACAGTAGTGTATATGTGCCCCCCTCTCATCGACAACTTTCAGGTTTGCCCCACCAATATCAACTCCTATCATATGTGACCTGACCCTCGGATGTATATGATGCCTGGCCGGAGAGATGCACTGATGCGGGTGATTTACCATACGATGCATCTAATAGAACCTGAGCAATCTCTTCTTCCATACAGGCAGCAATCCCGATAATACTGGTTGTCGGTCGGGGATTTACATCAACAACAACAATCCGGTCAGGTGTTACCACCATGTCTATCCCAACATATCCCTGACAGCCAAGTACTTCAAGCGCCTTCCGGGCACAATCATACATCTCCTGCTTTCTTGGGTGATCCACCGGAGTTTTTCCCCCGAGATATACGACAGTCCCATCCGAATTAAACCTGATATCCTGTTTATTCAATGCCAGAAGCAGCGGACCTTCACCAGTATAATAGAGACAGACCTCACCAACGACCCGACCACCAACAAGGCTCATTGAAAAATGATCTCCATCGATATATTCCTGACCAAATTCACCATCTCCTGCCGGACCATCAGTCAGTCTGACACCCACAGCTCCACATCCAGAGATCTGTTTTACGATTCGTTTCCCTGATGAAACCTCCTTTGGAACATCAATCCCATGTGATTGCAAGATCTGACCGGTCCTGCGTTTATTAGCACACACAGCTATTGAGAACGAGTTGCATCCGATATTTCTTGTCACATCCTCAAGATTTTTCGTAAACCGTGCAAGCAGATAATCAGGAGCAATAACTATCCCTTCATCGCATATCTTTCCGAGTCTGGCAATCTCTTCAGAAAAGTCCTTTCTTTCTTCCGGACAGTAAACAGCATATCCTATTTTTGTAAAACTATTTGTCAGTACATCGAGCATGGCGCGACCTTCTGGTGCTAAGGTCGGATCATGACTGACAGTATATTCAGCAATCAGAATATTCATCGCTACTAGTTTGCAGGATCAGGAAAAAAATAATGCGATTCAACGTATCAGGTTGTTATAAGGAAACCTCCATATGAGGGGTTTGCTCATCCATTTATGAAGCAGGAGAACTAATAATCGGGATACATGATTTCAGGATCCCCTCCTGATACGAGAGCGACTCATTATTCTATTGTGAATCGAAAGCCTTGTATCCTTCTTACGAATGATGACGGAGTTAATTCCGAGGGATTATGGGCTGCCTATGATGCCCTGAGTGGATGGGCGGATGTTATTGTATGTGCTCCGGCAACCCAGCAGAGTGCTGTTGGGCGGTCTCTTTCAATTTTTGAACCACTTAGAGTAAATACAGTAAACCGCGGTGAAATAACTGCATATGCAGTCGGGGGAAAACCCACTGATTCCGTCATATTGGCACTTTTTGCACTCAATGTAAAGCCAGATCTTGTCGTTTCAGGAATAAATATAGGAGAGAACCTTTCTTTCGAGGCAATCACGACTTCCGGTACGGTCGGAGCTGCTCTTGAGGCAGCAAATCATGGATATCCCGCTGTAGCATTCTCATTACAAATAGAGGATCAAAAAGAGAAATTTGAAGATGCACGACATCTGGCAGATCGATTCTCTGAATCCAAAGGCGTTGTAAAAGAAGTTATAACCCGAATACTGGAGAAAGGATTCCCATCATTTACACATGTTCTAAATGTCAATGTCCCCTCAGTCATCACCGGGGGATATGAAATCACACATCTTGCTGAACATTTATTTGTAACAGGTGTTGAAAAGCGCCTGGATCCACGTGGAAAACCCTATTACTGGATAAACGGCCCATTGGTTACCGATGCTCCGGAAGGAACTGATGTTCACGCCATTCATAAAGGAAATATCTCAATTACTCCTATCACACTTGACTGTACAGCATATTCTGGATCAGAAGAACTTCGAAGGATGTTCTTATCATAATACGCAAAAAACACTCGAAATGCCTGAAATGATTCAATGTCAGAGGAATTACAATGAGTAATACAGAATTATCACTACAAGATAAAGCGAAACAACGAGCGGGATTTAAAGCCGCAGATTATATCTCCAATGGGATGATTGTTGGACTTGGAACAGGTTCTACTGTAGCCTTTACTATGGCAAGGCTAAAAGAGCGAATTTCTGCGGAAAGACTTTCTATATATGGAGTACCCACTTCTCTTCAGACCATGATGAGAGCTGGAGCACTTGGAATTCCTCTGGTTGGCCTTGAACAGGTACAAACAATCGACATCACCATCGACGGTGCAGACCAGATAGATTCTGAACTTCGTCTAATCAAAGGCAGAGGTGCAGCCCATGTCAGGGAACGAATCATCGCAGATGCATCAAAACGAATAATAATTGTTGCAGATCCTTCAAAACTCTGTGCAGATCTGACTGGTCCTATCCCCATTGAGATAGTCCCTTTTTCTCTTCCTCATGTTCTCAATCGTCTCAACCAAATGGGAGGTACTATTCAGGTTCGTGAAGGTGTTAAGAAAGATGGACCGGTTATATCAGATAATGGTAATATTATTTTAGACTATCAGCCGATTACCATCCTGGATCCGATGCAGTTGGAGACAGTAATTAATATGATTCCCGGAGTAGTCTGTTGCGGAATATTTGCAGAATTTACACATAAGACAACTGTAATAATCGGAGAGGAAAACGGACCAAGAATCATCGGATTATAATCAAAATCAGATTCAATGATCAGAGTGTAAGAGAAAATTCTATGAATTTACTTTCCATGAGGCCAGAGCCCCATGGATATATTCAAATCGCCGTATCCTTGTGACAAAAACACAATAAATCCCCCGGATAGCGGTACTATAATACAATAAATTTTATTGTATATAAAAATATAGAATCTGAATTATAAATTCAGATTAATTATCCACAAGTTATAATAGACCAAGCCCTTTCAAATCGTCAACTATCTTAAGAACAGCCTTCTTCGCATCTTCGGGTTCTTTTCCACCAGTGATGATAAGTTTTCCGGACCCAAAAAGAAGAACAACTACTTTTGGTTCTTCAAGACGATATACAAGACCTGGAAACTGCTCTGGTTCATACTCAATTCGTTCAAGATTAAATCCGACTGCTATCTTATTCAGATTAATTCCTGATCCTAGGTCAGCAGAAGTGACAATGTTCTGAATTTTATACGTTAGTTCCTGCGCAATTTCAATATTCAAAGAACGTAACAGGTCACCTAATATTTCAAGACCCTTGTTCAGGCTTTCAACACTTTTTGCCCCGGTAAGAACCACTTTTCCTGACCCAAAAACTAATGCCGCAATCTTTGGATTCTGCATCCTGATCACAACACCCGGGAACCTTTTTTTGTTATATTCTGCATCTTTTATACTCGATGCAATTTGAGGGAGGTCAAGGGATTCAGAAATCTTCGCTGATGCCACGATATTTTCTATCCGGAGCGAAGTATCTGGAGTTGCAGACATGGTTATAAATCTATTAAAACAGTATATAAAGAGTTGGATGATTATTCATCCAGAGTAGATATATCGCCTGGATCCATACCCATCTCTTTTGCTTTTAAAACACGTCGCATTATCTTTCCACTTCGGGTTTTTGGTAAATTGTCTACAAAATCAAGTTCTGCGGGGACGGAAATGGGTCCAAGCATAATGCGGACATGATATTTCAGGTCATGGATTAGTTTGGGTGTTTGTTCCACTCCATTTCGAAGAATGACAAACGCTTTGATAATATTACCTTTCAGTGGATCAGGTTTTCCAATTGCAGCGGCCTCTGCAACGGCACTATGTGACACAAGCGCACTTTCAATTTCAGCTGTTCCCACATTATGTCCTGCCACAATGATGATATCATCCGAACGGCCAAGTAACATGATATAACCTTCTTCATCCATGACAGCCAGGTCATTACTGCTGTAATATCCATACTTTCCAAAACTCCAGTACTGGCGGTACCGCTCATCATTCTGGTACACTCCTTTCATCATAGATGGCCATGGCTCTTTGATTGCAAGATAACCAGTAGTACCTGGTGGTATTGGCTCTCCTAGTTCATCAACAACTGTTGCAACAACACCAGGAATAGGTTTGCCAGCAAAGCCGGGTTTCATTGGAAGACCGACCATTGTCGTAACCATGTGCATACCGGTTTCAGTCTGCCACCAGGTATCAAGAATTGGGCATTTTTCTTTACCAATGTATTTGTAGAACCATTCAAATGCTTCAGGATTGAGTGGTTCACCAACCGAGCCTAAAAGGCGGAGAGAAGAAAGATCATATTTTTGAGGCCATTCCTCTCCCATTCGCATAAACATCCTGATTGCAGTCGGAGCAGTATAAAATATTGTTACTCCATAATCCTCGACAAGTTTCCACCAGATGCCAGCATCAGGATAATCCGGGGTATATTCAGAGAGGAAGATAGTTCCACCCACGAGCAGGGGACCATAAATCCCATAGGTGTGACCAGTGATCCAACCGGGATCTGCTGTGCACCAATAGACATCATTCTCACGAAGAGTTAGAACATATTTTGTTGTGTAATATGCACCGACCATGTAGCCACCGGCTGCATGAACGATACCTTTTGGAGCTCCAGTCGTACCGGATGTGTAAAGAATAAAAAGTGGATCCTCAGAATTAACATGAACCGGTTCACAATATCGGTCTGCCTGATTGATGAGTTCTTCATAATCAAGTTCAAAGTCGTCAAGCAATCCGACTTTTGGTTCCTGTGTCCTGAGAATAATCACTTTTTCGACAGTAGGAGCATGAATCAGGGCTTCTTCCACGATTGGTTTTAATGGGATACTCCCCCCACGACGGACTGAAGCATCTGCGGTGATAACTATCTTGGCCCCTGCACCGGTAATACGTTCATTCAGAGCCTTGGCACCATATCCTGCAAAAACAACTGTGTGAACAGCACCAATCCTTGCACATGCGAGCATCGAGACAACAAGTTCAGGAATCCCAGGAAGGTAAATGCAGACCCGGTCACCTTTCTGAACACCGAGCGATTTAAGAGCATTACCCATCCGCATGACATCTTTATAGAGCTGGTAATAAGTAAAGATACGTTCTCTCCCATTTTCGCCAGCCCAAAATATTGCTACTTTATTTCTCCGGTCATTATTGACATGCCGCTCCAGACAGTTATAAGTAATATTTAGCTCTGCACCGGTGAACCAGCTGGCATGGGGATGCTCCCAGACGCGGACTTTATCCCATGGCTTAAACCAGAGAAGATCTGATGCGATTCTGCGCCAGAAGGCATCAGGATCTTTTTCAAATTCATGATATAATTCGTTATAATCGTGAATCAGAGCCGATTCCCTGTAACAAGGGTCTGGATAATACACTTTTTGCTCAGGCTTTTGCAACTCTTCAGTTGAGATAGTTCTTCACTCCAATTATCATTATTTATCATGGACAATTCCTTAAATTCTTTATTATTTTACTAAATTATCCGTGATCGACAAATACACATTCTTTATATGTCTGAATGGTTCACATCGTAAGTGAAGTATTTGACGAATAGCCATACGTCATTTGTTGAAGCCGGCACTCCGGCACGAACACCCAGAGGTAATACATGACAGAATGGATGCTCAGTGAATCTGAAGGATATGATCTCCTATCTAAATACGGAATACCAACACCAAAGTATCGCATCGTGACCAGAGCTGAAGATGCTGGATCTGCAGCAGAAACTATCGGTTTTCCTGTGGTCATGAAGATTATTTCACCCGACATCAGCCATAAAAGCGATGCAGGTGGTGTCATTGTCGGTGTCGGTACAAAAGAAGCCGCCCAATCAGCCTTTAATCAGATTGTAGCAAATGCCCGTGCTTACAATCCAAACGCAGACATTCACGGAGTAATCGTAGAAAATCAGGCCGCTCCAGGACTTGAGCTTATTATCGGTGGGAAAACCGATCCGACATTTGGGAAAGTCATCACTTTTGGTATTGGTGGAACCCTCGTCGAACTGATGAAAGATGTCACACTTCGTATTCTTCCAATTGACGAAGATGAGATCAGGAAAATGGTCACTGATATTGACTCATATCCACTCATAACCGGGTACCGAGGTTCAAAACCCAAGGATGAAGAGTGCCTGATTCAGATTATCAAAAACGTCTGCAAAATGTTTGAAGATCAAAAAGATCTTCGGGAATTTGACATCAACCCAATCAGATTGTATGACTCTGGTGCATGTGCAGTTGATGCACGTGTCATCATGGATGATAATATCCATCTTCTTGACACTGTTGACCTTGAACCAGTGCCTCCAGAATATTTCAAGCCAAAATCTGTTGCTGTAATTGGTGCATCAGATGATAAGAATAAGATGGGATATGCCGTTATGCATAACCTGCTCCATTTCCCTGGCAAGGTCTTTCCAATCAATAATAAACGTGACACTATTCAAGGTCTACAAGCTTTTCCGACCGTTCTGGATATTCCAGAAGAAGAGATTGATCTTGCAGTGATCACTGTTCCTGCCCGGCACGTTCCCGGGGTTATGGAAGAGTGTGGAAAGAAGGGAGTCAAGATTGCAGTTGTCATCACTGCCGGTTTTAAGGAGATGTCCGAAGAAGGCAGGATGCTGGAAGAACGTATTGTTGAGATTGCTCACCGTTATGGAACCAGAATTGTCGGTCCAAATTGTCTTGGACTTATTATCCCACCAATAGGTCTTGATACCACATATGTAGCACAGTCTCCTAATCCAGGAAACATTGCATTTATCTCCCAGAGTGGTGCTATTGTAAACACTGTTGTAGACTGGTCCCTTACCAAGGATATTGGATTCTCACTTGTTGTCTCTGTTGGAAACCAGGCAGACCTAAATTTCTTTGACTACCTCAGGGCAGCCGCAGCAGATCCTGAAACGAAAGTAATCATTATGTACATCGAGCAGATCAAAAACGGCAAAGCTTTCATGGAGATTGTAAGTGAAGTCTCCAGACACAAGCCAGTCGTGGCATTAAAAGCCGGATCATCTGCACGAGGTCAGGCAGCAGCAGCATCACATACTGGATCCCTCTCAGGATCTTATGATGTATATGTTGAAGCCTTTAGAAAATCCGGTGTGCTTCTGGTCCACACCCTGACCGGAGCATTCCTTGCAGCTGAAATGCTCTCTCATCCGAAAAGGTACCCCAAAGGTCGCCGTGCCATCGTCGTTACCAATGCCGGAGGATTTGCAGTGCTTTCATCAGATTATACCGAAAGGTATGGAATCAAGATGATTGATCTACCAGATTATCTGGTAAAAGAATTGGATTCATTCCTTCCAGAATTCTGGAACCGTGGAAATCCGATTGACCTTCTTGGTGACGCAACAGAAGCCAGATTTGAAAAGACCTTTGAAGTGCTTGCAAAGAATGATGCACTCTGGGACATGTGCTTTATTGTCGGATTCCCAAACAACATTCTCTCATCCGAACAACTGGCAAACCAGATCCTTAAGCTCTCAAAATCAACAGACAAGAGAATCATTCCGACACTGCTTGGAGGAGCATCCATGGATCGTGGCAGACATATCCTACATGCACACAATATTCCAAGTTTCGAAGAACTGGATATGATGTACCGGGTTGTTGGAAGACTGCTCTACCAGATCTACCGGGTTAAGGCACAGGGAGTATACTAATTCCAAAAATTTTTTTTATGAATATCCAGTCATTGCTGTAACGTTCTGCTGTTTTTCTTGTGGAGCCTCAAGAGTTCTGAATTTTTGTTCATATTCTCCAACTGTTCTCTGTAGAACTGCAAGAAGATTTTTTGCATGATTTGGGCTAATGCTCACAACTGCTTTTCCTCTTGCCTGATTAATTCCAGGAATCTGATGAAGGAAGAGAAACGTAAATTCATCCTCTTTATAGGCAATCTGGATCATATTACTGTAGACCGGTTCTACATTAGGAGGGATGGTTACCTGAATTTCATTTGATGCCATCTCTCACCTATTTGATACCAACTCCAATAAAATGACCGAAAATAAGCCAGACATGAACATTATGAGTAATATTGCAATATCGTCTATTATAAGAGCTTATCACTGTCCCCGACAGTATTACTTCCATAAAGAATTGAAATTTAAACCATCCGAATCATATACTGTTTGCAAACAGGTCTCATGCGCATATCCTGACCACACAGAGGAAGAGATCTGGAATATGATAATTCTTATCCAACCAGATATATCTCCAGATGCACGAAGTTTTCTTTCCTCCTGTATATGTGCAATGACTCATACTCCCATCAGGCCATGGACAGAAACGGATATAACAGTTAAATCTGATAAAGTCGGAATATATGGCCTTCTGGATAAATATGATGCACTATCAGGAGAATACACTCTCACAAGATGCACAACAGCCCCAAAGAACGGATGCTGGCCGGATGATGCCATTCGAACTGCCGCTCTTCTTATATGCATCGAAGAGACATCTGCAAAAAGGTTAAAGGGAATGTATATTGAGTATATTCCCTCTGGAATCATCAGGTATTATGAACCAACACCAAAGGATCGCAGACGACTGATACAGATAATTCGCCAGATACAAGATGTTGATCGAGGACTGTTTCCCTCTAAACCGCTTCATCCGCCATGTGATTCTTGTAAATACTACGAAAAATGTGAAAAAAATAAGCCAAAGACCTTATCCTTCCTGTTCAAGAAGTGACAATGACCGGATAAACTCCCCTTTTGCTTCTCTGGTTGTCCCCACAATCAGCCATTTTTCATTGCCATGCTGTTCAATGATTCCCTGTGCCTGGATTTGTTCACTTTTAAAGGCCTGACCCGTGTATGTATGGGTAAATGACAGCACCCGGGAAATATCTGGATGATCTATCTCATATATAGCAGGACTATCAAAAACAAATTGATCATCTACCACTATTGCCTCAATTGTTTTTTTGCCTAGAATAGTTCCTTTATGCATAGTAAACCCGGGAAGATCATGATATGCACGGGTATATAACAGATCAAAATATGTCCCGTCTACCTGACCACGGTTAAATTTCCTTTTTTCATGCAAAATGAACTCATCATATGATGTTTCAGGATTTCGTTTCTTATACACTGTCTGCCAGAGTTCTTCACTTAACGCTTCGATGTAGCCTTCCCGAAATGACCTGTTTAGTTGCTTTTGAGCATGTCTGAACGCATCTCCATACACAACTCCATCAATATCAGAGTTCTCACCTCCCAATCCGCAGAGAAGAGAACCAGTAACACCAAATGAACAGGGAGGAAGACGAAGAGTTTTTACAAGTTTTGCTGCTTTTGGATATTGAGCTGCTACTGCTTCTATCCTCTCATCCGGCTTTAATACCTCTTCAATATTATCATACGGGATCCTGTGAACGAGATCAACCCACTCGGGGTGTAATTTCTCAATGAGTTGGTACGCTTCATCAAATTCTACTTTTCGGTACCGGATTCCCGAATTATCTATCCGGTCTCCGGATGAATCAGGAATATACCGAAGAACAGAACCGATTCTGGAGGTATTATCATAGGCAGCAACTGCATAATACCAGCCGTTTTTATCTTTTATAAAATCACGAAGTCGCACCGGATTCATTATGACCACTTAGCTAAAAATGCGGCAACAGACTCAATTTCTACACCGGCACGAACTATCTCCATTTCAACAAGATCGACAACGGTTGAAGGAATTCCAGGAAGAGCTCCTACATTTACCACACAATCATATGGTACATTACAAAGTTCCAAACAAACCGGATCAGGACCGCCTGAAAGATTTGCACTTGTAGCCGTTATCGGACTATCAAAACGGGATATGATCTCAAGGGCAACCTCATGATTTGGATACCGAATCCCTATCTTCTTTGTTCCTGCAGTCAAACGAGGAGATATGATATTTCTTGCCGGAAGAATGATAGTGACAGGACCTGGGAGAAACTCATCTATAAATGCTTGTGCGATCTCATCAACACCTGCCACAGCTCCAATCATGTCAGAATCTGATACGGCTATGGAAATCGGTTTGTGATATTCCCTCCCCTTCGCTTCAAAAATTTTTATTATTGCCTCATCAGAGAGAGCATCAGCTCCAAGTCCATACAATGTATCTGTAGGATAGACTATGAGTCCGTCATGCATCAGAACTTGTAAGGCCCGGTCAATATCAATCTTCAGAATTTTCTCCCCCGTACTCGATATACATCAAACACTGCTATAGTAGATACATGCATAACTGCAAATACTCCTGCCTGAATTGGATCTGTTACTACAAGATCTGCATGCTTTACAACACTTCCTGCCATGTTGAGCGCAATGACGGGTATACCAGATACCTTTACACGCTCAACCGCGTCTGACACTGATCCACCCATAATTGATCCGGCAAGAACCAGGATCTCAACTCTGGGCAGCCGTGTCACGGCATCTATTGCTTGTGAGAGCGTTTTTTCTCCAACTAATGGAATTGTATCAACAGATATGCGTTCTCCACGAATATTATGCCTGTCAGCTTCATTAACAGCACCCATGGCAACCTGGGCTACCTGGGCTCCGCCACCAATAATGATAACCCGCTTCCCATATATATCACCAAAAGAAATATGCTGGATTACTTCTTTCACTCCGGATAATTCGTGAAGTGCACTCATGAGTTGATTTTGATCGACATCTCCCTCATACTCGACATAGAGCTCATCAAAAACATCCTCAGCCCTTCCCTGTATGCTCTCAAGATGGATCATAACAATATTCGCATTATGGTCTGCAAAAGTTCCAGAAATATCTTTCAAAACTCCCTTCTGATTACGTGCATATATACAAACTGCCTTCAGGTTTTCTTCTGACACCCGTATAATTCCTCCATTGATGATCTGATTGAATAAATCCCATGAAAGATGAGAGTTGGAAAGACATACAACTTTCCTCAATAAATCAGTGATTAGAAATGATCTTTTCAAAATTTTTTATTTTATTTTACTCATTTGTGTAATAATAAAAAATTTATGAATGAATGGTGTAAAATATCTTTATCAATCCCAGGTACTAATCCATTTATTATCTGTGAAGCCTTTTGAGCTTTAGTTCATAATAATGAAATGAAAAATGAGATCCGCTTTTTTTTTAATCCACATCCCACTGTCCATTTCTTGCATAGGATTGATCATATATCTACATAAACAGTTGATGACAATGAAATTATGCCTACCAGACCTAATTTATGATGATCAACCAAAAACATGATGTCAATAGATTGAAGAACGGTACAATGATGACGTTAGAAAAAAAAATAGTTACCTCCAAAATTTACTCGATGGGAATAGTTATCTGCATTTTCATTCTTCTCTTTCAAGGAGAATGTATGGCAGAATCAATGAATCCATCGGTAAGTACGCCAAATCCGGCAGCAGTTCATTTTTTTTATAGTCCTCTGTGTAGTTCCTGCCATAAAGTAATGCCTTTTATTGAAGAGTATGAATCAAAACACCCAGAAATTCTTCTTCAATACCATAATATCGGTGACAACCAGGATGACATTCTCTTGTTTGAAACATTTAGAAAATTACACCCGAATGAGAAATTGTTTGTTCCAGTTGTTTTCATTGGAAATGAAGTACTTATCGGAGAGGATAGGATATTTTCTGATTTTAAACAGACGGTAGAGAAATTTCATGTCAGTGATACGACCAATAACATATCGAATATTACCTCACTTGAAGATCCCGTCATGGTTAATCCTGTGATACTTCTTCTGGCTGCTCTTGGGGAGGGATTTAATCCATGCGGACTGTTGGTTCTTGCTTTGTTACTGGTCTCACTTATGGCTGTTGATTCCAGAAAAACGATATTATTAGTCGGATCTGCATATATTATTGCATTTTTCCTAGTCAGAGTTTTGTCCGGATTTGCGATTTTTTCAGTCATCCAGCTTCCAGGAGTTGCACAAATCTTTCTGATCATTGCAGCTATCATCGCAATAATTGCCGGGATTTTTCAGATAAGGGATGGTATTATTAAAAATCCAAAAGCGCTCTTCTCAATTCCTCAGTCGAAAAAGAGCTCAATTTCTAAATATCTAAAGATTGCAAGTATTCCGGCAGGATTTATTGTTGGGGGATTGACCGGATTATATGGTATGGCCTGTACAGTCGGGATATATATTTCAATCCTCGGAATGATTTACCAGGATTTTAAAGAAGGGATTATTTACCTTCTTGCATATAATTTCGTAGTAATACTGCCCCTTATTTTTATACTCCTTCTGGTTCTTTTTGGATTATCGCCTGAAAAACTTAATTCCTGGAGAGATGAGAGAAAAAGTCAGATCCGCTTCATTATCGGAGTAATTATGGTCCTGATGGGTTTCATCATATTGATCCCTTTATTCCTATAATTTTCTCCTTTATATCTCAATCATTATATTGAAAAAAATAGACTAATATTAATGAATTATTCTGGAAACGAACGTATACTTCTGATATTCGGATTAACTATGATTTTTATTTTTCTAATTACGCCTGCATGTGCAGCTGCTATTTTTTATAAAAATGGAACAGATATTTCACCTGACACTTTAACTAAATCAACATCAACTAATCACACAATTGTCTCAAATTCTGAATTTCCAATAGAATTCTTTTACAGCTCTCATTGTGGATCATGTAAAGATGTGCGAGAATTCCTCCAGTCTTTTGAACGTAAGAATCCGGGAATAATAGTTCGTTACCGCAATCTGGTGTCACCTGGAGAAATTCACCAGTTATTCACTGAATACAAAAAACAATTTAATAAGAATGAAATCCACTATCCAGTAATCTTTTATGGGGATATCGGAATAACCGGGAGTAGCGATATTATTCATCATTTAAAATCTATCATCTCCAGTTATTACGTTATAACCAGATAGATAGGGAAAGAAAAAAGAACCTTATATGAAGACTTAATGAAAAATGCAATAAAAATTATGAGTGAAGCGCAAATTTTTTTTCATTAGTTTAAGGTTTCATTCACCCAGGTAAATGTTTTCGTATCCAACACTTCTTCATTGTATAAGAAATCAATAGTCCACACACCTGGGATCAGAGCCTCCTCATAATCCTTGATATCAATATAATAACATGCCCAGTCCCAACCCTTTTCCGCTAGGAGTGTATCGGTAATATAATAATCTCCATTCGGATCATACCAATTCCAGCCCAGTATCTCATCAGAGGGTATCGAATCGAAACTGACAAGGGCACAGATTCGCTTGTCTTTCCGGGAAAAAACATCAGATACAGCGATTGGTTCACCTGTTTCTTCATTGAAATCTTTTGACAATACCAAACCTGAAAAACCAGATAATCCCTCATTCGGGTATGATTCTATAGTTTTTCCAGCATTCCCTATAGTGATGGTGACCGGATTAGTCTTATAATCTGAATTCTCAATGTAAGCATTCACATTATAAGTTCCCGGAATTGCTGAATCAGGAATATCATAATAGTACGTGTGGGAGATATTCCGCATCATAAGTGGAGGAATTTCCTGCCCGTTTCCAATACCCATGTATTCTTCTCCTTCTATCTGCCCTAATTCGACATCAAATCCAAGGAAATCACTTGTATCAAGCATCCAGGTATCATATCCCAATTCATGCATTAATGCACCTTTTGTTCCGGCGATAATAGTAGCACTAAAGACCAAATCCAATTTTATTTTTACTTTATCTCCAGGATTATACTGATTTTTATCCAGAGTTATTGTTCCTTTAAGCAGGGCATTTCCAAGAGGTTTTTCACTTCCGGACCATGTTGCAAATGCCGGACCATAATTGTCGAATAATGGTAAATCGTAGATTATTGCATTCTCTGATGTCACAGCAAAGGCAGGAGATATTAGAAAACAAAGAGTTATTCCGATAATCAATTTTTTTATAAAACCAGCAGTCAGGGTTTTGTTACCATGATTCATATAGTTCATAATGAAAAGTCAAAGTGAATGTATATAAATGTTTCAAAGGTCTCAATTTTCATATCACTCGCTATATATAGAGATGGGATATCAGTTTTCATCCTTAAGGCAGATTCAATGAGGAGCCCAATAATGCTTTTTCCACATGACATTATGATTGTGGTAATACAACCGGAGTTGGACGACGAGGATCTTTTCTCTCAACCAGTAAAAGGTCATACCAGTTGTATATTGCTTCAATTAGGACAAGTGCAAGAAGAATCATGAGGATAATAGATATCCCAGTTAAAAGATATCCTTGTGATGAATGCATATTTAGATAATTCAGAATATTCAAATACCCTGCATAAAAGGTAATAGGGATCATGGTAAGTCCAGGAAGAGCCGTTATCCACATGTATTTTTGTTTCCCCATTTTTATAAGAAGAGTAGTTCCGATAATAAGCCCAGTTGCAGCCAAAAGTTGGTTTGACATACCAAATAGTGGCCAGATTGTAGAAATTTCACCAGTATAGAGGAGATATCCCCATGAAAAGGTGAAGATAAAACTAGAAATGATTACTCCAGGAATCCATTTCCGATCATGAAACTTTGGAACTACCTGACCTAGTAATTCCTGCAAAAGATATCTCCCAACCCTGGTCCCGGTATCAACAGCGGTAAGAACGAAAACAGCTTCGAACATGATAGCAAAATGATACCAATATGACAGAAGCCCTTCAAAAATGGGTATTCTGGCAAAAATTGCAGCCATTCCAACCGCAAGGGACACAGCACCCCCGGTTCTTCCGGCAAGATTTTCTCCAATCAGACTTTCAAGTTCAGGAAGCTGGACCGGTACTATTCCAAGAGTATGATAAACAGCAGGAGCAACGTTGATTGCAAAATAATCAGCTGGAATTAAGGCACAAGCTGCAATGAGCGCCATGATTGAGACAAATCCTTCCATGAGCATGGCTCCATATCCGACAAAATAGATATCCCGTTCATTTGAAATCATCTTCGGGGTTGTACCGGTCCCTATGGTTGAATGGAACCCGGATAGTGCTCCACAGGCAATGGTAATGAAAAGGAACGGAATGGCAGATCCCGGAATAACCGGGCCACCACCATCGAAATATTCGGTAACAGCAGGCATGTGAATTTCTGGTTGGATTATGAAAACACCAATAGCTAGGACAACAATGGTCCCAATTTTCAAGAAGGTTGAGAGATAATCCCGAGGACAGAGCAAAAGCCAGACCGGAAGAGCTGCAGCAATAAAACCGTATGTTGGGATCAATAACCGGAGTGGTGTTTCACCAAGGGTTAGGCAGCTTGAAATGATTGGTATCTGCCCTAGAAACGGTCCGGCTAGAATTACCACGATAAGGAGGACCAGCCCGATGAGCGAAGCACCAAGAATATCTCCGGGCCTAAACCGATACAGATACACTCCCATGAGGAGAGCAATGGGTATTGTGGCAAGAATAGTGAAAGTGTTTACTGGACTCATGAAGAGTGCTTTGACCACGGCAAGAGACAATCCAGCCAGAGTTAACATCAGAATGAACAGAATTGAAAGTGAAGCAATAAGTCCGGCACGTTTTCCAATAAGTTCACCGGCAATCAGGGAAAGACTTTTCCCATCAAACCTTACTGATGCAAAGAGTACTACCATATCATGGACCGCTCCGGCAACGACTGCACCGATAAGAATCCAGATAAGACCAGGAAGGTACCCAAACTGGGCAGCAAGAACTGGTCCGATTAGTGGCCCGGCTCCAGCAATTGCAGCAAAATGATGACCAAAAAGCACATATTTATTTGTGGGGTGATAATCCTGCATGTCGTTAAATGACTCTGCCGGAGTCTTTCTGTTTTCATCCAGTTCCAATACTCGGGTCGCAATAAAAAGCCCATAATATCGGTAAGCAAGAGCAAAAATACAAAGGGCAATAATGAGAATAATAAATGCATTCAAGTTTTCAAACCAGGATGAACATTTGATAAGAAAGATAATAAATTATATGAATCACTCTTTCAAAGATTACGCGAACGTTTGAAAATTTTGAAAAACATTGCAATAATTACAATGTTTAATCATTTCTACAGCTTGTTATGCATTTCATATTTAGAAAATTGCTATCATATTATTAAAATTAGATAATTTACCATTCGACCTCAATAATCATCACGATTACAGAATATCAAATGGAATTCTGATATCTGTATGAGCCACTTGGAACAAAAATTTCGAATCTGACTCCATTTCCTTCAATTCCGCATTCCCGGATTGAAAGCCCAAGAATCGATAAAATCTCATGAACAAGAAATAATCCGATACCTGTATGTCTTCCATATCCGTGATTAAAAATTAAAGCTTTTTCCTGTTCTGGTATACCAATACCATCATCTTCATATACAATTAAGGTATCCATACCAACATCCTGTAAAAATATGCGAATTTTTGAGAGATTTTTACCTCCATGCCTGGATGAATTTTCAAACAGTGTAGTAAATACTTTTCTGATAATAGGATCTGAATACAATTGGAGATTAGAAGGAAGAGAAATATCCGTCTTTATATTTGTCAAAGCAACATCCAATTGAGCTCCGGTTACAATCTCCAGGAGATTTTCCCATTTACTTGAAACAGAACCAAAATTTTCATACTCCCGGGTAAACTCAATTGTCTTTTTCAAAATGTCTACTGCATCTACTGCTTTTAAGAGGTATTCATGTTTTATTGCTTCATCATCAGATTCCCGCATCATATCGAGAGAGAGATATATTACACTCAAATCATTTACTACATCATGACGAGTAATTCCAGTAAGGACTTTCAATTTCAATAATGCTTCCCGAAGAGATAACTCGAGATGTTTCCTTTCAGTGATATCCATGATATTTCCGGTCACTTTAATAACCTTATTACCTTCAAAAACCGGATTTCCCATGGTTCTGACCCAGATCTGCTTTCCATCATTCTGGATAAAATTCAGTTCCAGATCATAAGGTATTCCTTCATTCACAGCTCGATGAAATGCAGTTTCAATTATTCTGGCATCATCAGGGGCATAAAATGAAATGTTTTTCTGAAGATCATTTGGATCATATTCATGCCCAACACCATGAATATGGTACACTTCTTCAGTCCAGGAGATACGTCCAGATTGAACATCAATCTCCCATCCTCCTACTTTTGAAATCCTCTGAACTTCATTAAGCAGGTTCATAGTTTTTTTCTGAAGTTCTTCTGCATGCTTCCGGTCACTGATATCACGTATTAAAAAAAGACAACCAGGGGTACCATTATAAGATATACCCGCTGCATTCACTTCAACAGTGAAGGTTGTTTTGTCTTTTCGTATGAGATCTATCTCTCGACTTGTTGGTTTTTCCATGCAGAGAAGAGTCTCATCGACATAATTTTTCACCTCATATATGTTTTTTTCTTGTATGAACTCTAAATAGGACATTCCCATTAATTCATTCTGATCATACCCTGACATGTAAGCAAACGCTTCGTTTACAAACACCAGAAGATTATTCTGAACAATTGCAATACCATCATGAGCTTGTTCAACCACACTTCGGTATTTTTCTTCACTTTCCGCAATTTGCTGTTCTGCTTCCTGTTTTTCTGTAATGTCGCGTCCATAAACTGCAATACGTGAGACTTCTCCATCATTTCCCAGGATTGGATAGAGATAATTTTCCATTATCCTTCCAAATCTTTGATCAATAAAGTGGACAGTATCTCGAGTTTGCATCATTCGATCAACATACTCTCTTCTCCTTTCCGATACTTCAGCAGGAGCAAGATCATATACGCATTTACCAATGAGATCCTGTGCAAAATACCCAAACCGATAGGCCATAGTATCATTTGCATATAATATTGTCCCATCCGGTTTCATCATAAAGATAGATTCTTTTTGAGCATTTATAAGAGCACGAGCATTCTCTTCACTCTCTTTTAATAGATTTTCAATTCTTTTCCGTTCAGTTATATCAATAAAACTAACCAGGCTAGCGATGATATGTCCATGATTGTCAGTTACTGGATTTCCAAAAACTTCTAAAAGAACTTGCGTACCATCTGGACGGACAACAACCATATCATCAATATGACTGCTTTTCCCATACATCCCCTGAATTATCGGCATTTCCGATGCAGGGTACTTTTGAGAGGTTCCAATTCTATATGCCTCATACTTTTCGGAAAGATTTTTTTCCGATGTATCTGGTAATACACCCCGGCCAAGCAACCTGGTTGCTGCTTGATTAGAAATCAGGGCTCTGCCAGAAGGAGCCTCTACCATAAATACACCAATAGGAACTGTTTCAAGGAGTACGGTTAGAAGTCTTGTCCTTAAATTGAGTTCTTCTGCCTTTTTTTTCAGTTCCTCTTCGACTCTTTTTTGTACGGTAATGTCTGTCGCAATGCTGAGCAGGACATTCTTTCCTCTCCATACTATCTTTTTCAAGTTGACATGGAGAGGAATAAGTGATCCATCTTTACGGATATGATGTACATCAAATTCCAGTGAATTGTTTTTAAAAACCTCATCAAGCCGATTATGTATCAAGAGCTCACTATCTGGGGCATCAATATCATGAAGATTTTTAGCGAGAAACTCTTCGTGAGTATAGCCATGCAATTCAAAGGTTTTTTCATTTGCATAAAGCATATTTCCATCAAAATCATGAACAGTGATAGATGCCGGAGAATTATCAAGAACATGAGCTAGAAACCGCCTCGTTTCGTCCTGCTCTTTTAATGCCGTATTATCAAAAATAATACCATTATAAAGAAGAGATTCTTGGTTTATGTCCAGGCTTGATACAAACTTTATCCAGATTCTTTCTCCGGATGGTTTGACATACTTCCCTTCAAAATCAAATGGAATTTTTAGTAAAATCGCCTGGTTAACCATGTTGATGAATCTAGGGCGATCATAATCATCAATACCCTGAACAAATACGTCATAGAAAATAACGGGATTACTTTCAAGACCTAGTATTTCAAGACTTTTTGTACTGATAAAATCTATCCGTAGTTTATTATCAGAACGAACATGACACCGATAAACAACTCCAGGAATATTGTTGGTTATTGCACGAAGGTGCTGTTCTTTCTTTTCGAGTTCTTCTCCTTTTTGAATTATTTCTTGATAATTTGCACGAAGTTCTTCTTCAGTGGCTGATATCTGCTCATAAGCTGCCTGAAGTTCTTCATGTTTGCGGATAAGGTTTTGCTCTGAACTCTTAATGTCAGTTATTTCACGGATAGACTCAATTGCCCCTGCTATCCTCCCTTCATTGTCATAGAGCGGGGATGCGGTAAACCAAAACGATGCTCCGGTACCTTCATGAAAGGACGGAATCGTGATTTCTGAAGAAATTAAGTCTCTGTTTCGATTAATTGATGAATATGTCCTATAGATAACCGGATCGTCTTTTAAAACAAGGTTAATCAGCATAGGGCGACGTTCCTGATAAAAAGGAATAGAGTATTCAAAATCGCCTTTTCCTAAAATTTTAGAAGCACTTACACCAGTCATTTCTTCCATGGCCTGGTTCCAGGCTATAACAATTCCTTCAGTATTAATTGCAAATGTTGCATCAGGGAGAAAATTTAGAATATCGGCTTCCCGACGTTCATAATCCCTTACAGAAGACTCTAATCCTCTTTGTCGTACTGCAAGCCGGATTTTATGAGCAAGTTCAGTAAATTGAGATTTTGGATCCCCACCTTTCTGCAGGTAATAATCAGCCCCCTCATTGAGAGCTTGAATGACAACTTCTTCCCGACCCTTTCCAGTAAATATAATAAATGGTATAGAATTTCCTGACCCCCTGACTTTTTTTAGAAATTCAATCCCATCCATATCTGGCATTTGATAATCAGAAACTATTGCATCAAAAGCCTGCTCCTTAATTAAAAGTAATGCAGAATCAGCAGTATCTAAAGTTGTTACAACAAATTCTCCTGTGATTTGAAGAAATGTCTGTACAATATCCAAAAGGGCAGGTTCATCGTCAACATAAAGAACATGAATTTCCTTTTTCATTCCATAAATCCCTGTGGAGTATTATCTAACTATTCAGCAAGCTGAGATCACTTAACGTAAAATTTTCCTATTAAGAATTCCATATTCCAGAGCACATATTTATTTTGAGATTATTCGAATAATCAGACAAGTATAATATGATTATTGAAATACGGTTCTAATTTTTACAATGAGATATAAGATATATATACTTAATGAAGCAGACAATTCGAACATCAGGATTCTGTATGTAAAAAATTAGGTCACTCAATGTATGGAAAAACAGAAAAACAAAAAAGAAACGAATCAGATGATAAGAAACCCACTGATGACATTTGTCAGGTCACATCAGATGGAATAATAATTACTGTCGAGGTTTCAGCTGGAAGTAAACAATCAATATTTCCTGATGGGTATAACTCATGGAGAAAAGCATTTGGAATTTCTGTAAAAGCTCCTCCAATGGAAGGAAAAGCAAATAAAGCAATAATCGAACTCATTGCCAGCCAACTGCATATATCAAAAAATGCCGTGACAATTATATCCGGACATACAGCATCAGTAAAAAAGATTCAGATCACCGGTATCTCGCGTCAACAGCTAATCGACCTATCAGCAAATAAGTAATGTAGCTGATTCCAATATCCCAAACCTAATTCTTATATACTTTCTGGTAGATGAATCACCGATACATATGATTCATTCCATCACAGACGGAGGGTTCGTGAGTGTATGAACAGGATACAACTAAATATCGTATTCATCTGGTTATTCAGACCGACGGGGTGGTAGATCGCTCTGATGTTGTAGGGGCAATTTTTGGTCAGATCGAAGGACTGCTTGGATCAGAACTAGAACTTCGTGAGCTTCAGCGACAGGGAAAGCTTGGGCGAATTGATGTTAAGGTCCAGAGCAAGTTAGGCAAATCATATGGTGAGATAACTATACCAACCTCTGTTGATCGGGCTGAAACTGCAATTCTTGCTGCTTCCATGGAGACCATAAACAGGGTAGGTCCCTGCAGTTCAGAAATCTCAGTTCAATCTATTGAAGACGTCAGAATTACCAAACGCACCCAAATTATCGAACGTGCAAAAGCTTTACTTCTTGAGTTTGAAGAACCAGGTATTGATCCAGAGTCACTCATTGACGCAGTCCGCGAAAGCCAGCGGATAGAAAAGATTGCGACAATAGGACCTGACAATGTTCCAGCCGGCCCTAATGTCCTCATCTCAGATGCTATCATTGTTGTTGAAGGGCGAGCAGATGTTATCAACCTGCTTCGGGCAGGAATAAAAAATGCCGTCGCAGTTGAAGGAACAAGTATACCTAAAACAATAATTGAGATGTGCCGGAAAAAGACTACAACAGCATTCTTCGACGGAGATCGGGGTGGGGATCTCATTCTACGTGAACTTCTTGAAGTGACCGATGTTGATTTTGTTGCATATCCCACCAGAGGAGAATCTGTTGAAGATCTTTCTCGAAAAGAGATCATTAAGGCCCTCCGAAACAAGATCCCTATTGAATATATTCTTGAAGATAGGATTTCAGAATATTTCGCTACTCAAAACCAGCAACAAGAGATTATAATCCGTGAAAGTGAAATAAAAAAAGAGGAAAATGTTGAAGAGGATCAGATCAAGACTGAAAAAAATGAACAAATTTTAGAACAATCAGAGGAATGTGTTGAGACCGAATCTCTTTTAGAATGCTCAGCAGAAGAAATTCATAGTATTTCAGATTCTGAACTTTCAGAAGAACGACCACGAACCGTTTTTTCTCATATCAGGGAAGTAAAAAATCGTGGGACGGCCAGACTCATTGGGCTTGGAGGTGAAATTAAAACTGAACTTCCTGCCGGAGATATTGAAGAAAAACTTGGAACAATAGAACATGACTTAGAAGGAGTTATTATCGACCAGGAAGTAAACCAACATCTCTTAGATCAATGTTTCACACATGGAATCAGATATCTTGCAGCACCATCCTTTACGGGAATTGTACGTCTTCCGGCAACCATTCGGCTCATTCCTTTTAGATAGTTGGTTTCAGGCTATTTTTTTTATATTTTTCCCACCAACATTATTGTGGAGACAGAAGTGTGCATAAAGAAGAACTAATTTCCTTGCATACCATGCTCACAAATGTCCGCGAATATCTCCAGGAGCAGAACCCTGAGGCTGATTTTTCTGAATATGATGCCCTCGAGATTACGCCCTCCCAGACACACCGGAGTAAGGTAGAGCATAAATATGCAATTTTTGTCCTGGGAAATGCCATCGCAAAGGCCATGCGTGAGGTAGATAACCCATCAGCAGCACGAATGGCTGATCGGATGCATGAACTTGCTGAGCGCACGTTAAAAGAGATAGAAATGGGTGTCTAAAGACATCCTCTCCTATTATTGATTCTGTTTATCCTGTAAAATAAGATATTCCGCAAGAAGTTGTGGGATTGGTGCCTGCATACAATGCCAGTTAGGCGTTCCATTTACTTCCAAAACAACATAAGAACCATTGTAGGCGAGCAGATCGACACCACCATAATCAACACCAACACAATGTGCAGCCTGAACTGCTATTTTCGCCATTTCTTTTGGGATGTCAATAGCACTACCACAGCCCCCTTGATGAATATTGTGAGTCAGGTGATCAGATACACGCATTATTGCCCCGACAGCCTGATCGCCGATGACAAACACCCGGAAGTCACGGTCATTTGGCACATACTCCTGCAGGTAGAAAGGAGGATCCCCAAGATCGCCCTCACTTTCAACCAGGTGAATACCCACTCCGTCAAATCCATATACCGGCTTTGATACGGCTTTCGTATGTTTTTTTATGAACTGACCTGCCAGAGTCCGTGATTCGGTAAAAAAGGTTGTCGGAGTCGGTACCCCGTGCTGCACCAGAAGGGCTGATGTCATCACTTTACTTGCACAGGTGACAATACTCTCCGGGGAGTTAATAATCCGGTTTTTTAGCGAAAGAGCCTGAAGAGACTCAAAATTATGACCATTCTGTCTGATTCCACAGGCCCAGATAGTAGCTCCTGACAGGTCATCTGAAAATGGATCAATGGCTTCTAAAAACCTGACCTGGTACGGATATCCCATCCGATCAAACTCATCCATGACCATCCGGGTGGAATTGTCAGATGGAATATCGGTTGGTTTTGGAATAATGGTTATCATAAGACACGAAAAAGGAAATTTATTCAAATGGTTGACTATATTTCTTCCATACCTCTTCACGGAACACCGGACCACTGTTATAAGAACAGAATGGAATCAGAGTTCCATCCGGTGTTGCGTAATGAATACAGCACTGGCTCACCCGCTCAACATCATAATTATAGTTATCCATGAAATGCATCATTCCGATAAAGAGGGCATTCCAATGGAACTCACGAAGGGAGTCAAAGTTATGAGTAATGAGAGCCTTTCCAAGACTGGTCCAGAGTTCTCGTCCCCCCTCCTCGCTCTTCTTCACCGAACCATAGAGCTCCTTAATCCCGTTTATAGCGACCATCTTCCGGCTGATAGGTCCTGCAGATGTTAGTTGGGTCGTCAGCCGCTCGATGGAATCAAAGAATGCATCAACATCTATCATGCGGTTGATCGGGACGATCTTCTTATCCCTGACAAAGACATAGGTTGCTGCACCACAATGCTGATGAGCAGTGAACTTTAGTTGTGGTTTACCAGTATATGCCTCAACAAAGTCGCTGATCGGCACAACACAGGGAACCGGATAAAAATCCTCTTTTTCCACTGAACCACTGGTTTGCTTCTCAATACAATCTAGTAACTCTGGGATAGTTATCCGCTGCCGTTCGATATCCTCCGGCGATGCTGCCCCGGTAAATGATACCGGCTGGAAGTTTACACCACGGATAACCTCAATATGTTCTGCTGCAAACCTGACGATATCACCAATTTCATGATCATTTTGGCCTTTGATAATGGTTGGTACCAGAACCACACCCTGTTTAGCCTTCTTCAGGTTTTCTATTGCTTTCAGATCATGTGTAAGTTTGAAATTTGTCTCCTTTGAGACTCCGTCAAAATGCAGGTAAACCGTGGAAAGTCCAGCTTCTTTGAGCTTGAGTGCGTAATCAGGATCCTGAGCAATGATAAGTCCGTTCGTTGCCAGCTGCACCTGCATGAATCCCAAACTTTTTGCCAGTCTAATGATCTCAACCAGATCATCCCGGAGTGTTGGTTCGCCTCCGGCAAACTGAACTGCTGGTGCAGGAGTCGGTTTTTCAGAGCGCAGGATCGTCAGCATATCTTTGATCTGGTCAAAGGTGGGCTCGTAAATGTATCCGCAAGCACGGGCATTGGCAAAACAAAAGGAACAATTCAGGTTACACCGGTTTGTCAGATCAACATTTGCAAGGAGAGTTGTTGATTTATGATTATTACAAATCCCACAATCATATGGACAGTTGCTTATCTCCCTGATGACCTGAGGATTTTCAAGACCTGAACCTTTTACACCGAATGCCTCATATCTGCGCCATGCTTCGACATCATCCCAGTATAGGTATGAAAAAAAGCCATGATCAGGACAGGTCCTGTTTATATACACCTTTCCATCTTTTTCTGTAATCTCTGCATCGAGTACCTTTTTACATATCGGACAGAGACTTTTCGTATTTTTTAGGAGTATACTATCACCACCAGCGGGTATTCCATACCAAGGTATTACTTCTGCTCATATGTATGCGAAAACCTAACCTTATAGGTATGCCGAATTTTGCTACTATAGTCATGAATATACTCATTCTCATCGGTTCTGCCATCTGGTTGATGCTCCCCGCCTACCTTCCAAATAATTTCGCGGCTCTCACGGGTGGGGGTATGCCCATAGATCTGAAGAAAAAATGGTCTGACGGAAAACGGATACTTGGAGATGGAAAAACTATCCGGGGATTTATTGGAGGAGTTAGCGCAGGAATTTTGGCTGGTTTTCTTCAGATATATCTGGAAATATCCGGCATTATACCCTGGTTCCCTCACCACACGGTATCTGCAGTGATTTTGTTTGCAATTGGATCACTCCTTGGAGATATGGTCAAGAGTTTTTTTAAAAGACGCCGGGGAATAGACCGGGGAGGGGAATGGTTTTTGGTGGATCAACTGGACTTTGTTGTCGGGGCTTTGCTTCTGACACTTTTGTTTGATCCGGTCTGGATAATGGGCACCATGACTTTACCATTACTTATAGTCATCCTTGTGCTGACACCCCTGCTGCACCGAACCGTGAATATTATCGGGTATAAACTAGGATTGAAGAAGGTACCATGGTAACTGCAACATTGCGTGAGATGTTAATCTCAGCAGAAGCAATCCGATTTGGAGATTTTACCCTTGCGTCCGGAAGAAAAAGCAAGGTATATATTGATATTAAAAAGGCAATCACTGATCCTGCTATCCTGAAAAAGATTGCATCAGAGATCCTGATAAAAAATACTGATTTCGATGCCGTCGCAGGAGTGGCCGTCGGTGGTGTTCCCCTTGCGGTATCTGTCTCCCTTACCTCTGGAAAACCCTACGTGATCATCAGGAAAGAACAGAAAGGACATGGTCTTACCAGTCTCATCATTGGAGAAGTTACCGGAAAACACATCCTTCTTGTTGAAGATGTAACCACATCCGGTGGATCTGCGGTATTTGGAATTGAGCAGCTTCGCTCTGCCGGTGCAATAGTAAAAAATGTGATCACCGTAGTAGATCGAAATGAAGGAGCTGAGAAAAAACTTCAAAATCTCGATATCACGCTGAAATCTCTAGTTAGTATACAGGAACTTATGAACGAGTAATTAACCCTTGTATCATACATGCCATTATACTCATATGGCTAATCTTAGTTTATGAACCGGCATGTGGTTGGTATTATCATACTTCTAATCGCCGGTATCTTGAGTGGCATTATCCTTGGACTTTTTTTTCACGGAGATGCACCAGAACAAACACAGAATAACACATCACCGGCAAAGCAGGTATCAGTGACCCAGTCTAACCTTATCAGGCCGTCACATATACTACCCCTACCTAATGAATCATTTTTAGTCAGTGATCTCCATGACAAAGCCCTGTTTCTGGTTCAGGCAGATGGGACAATGCAGAGGATCATTACCCGGGATGTTGCAAAACCGTTTGGGTACTGGGATATCGCCGGAATAACTCATGACAAGCAGGGAAATATCTACATTTCCGATGCAGCAACCCACCGGATATTAAAACTCAGTGACAAAGGATCTCTCCTGACCAGCTGGGGTGGTTTTGGAGATGGGGACGGGAAGTTTGACATCCCTGCTGGGATCAGCGTAGTGAATGTGTCAGGTGAAGAGATCATATATGTCTGTGATTCCGGCAATGCACGAGTCCAGGTCTTTACTCCACAGGGGAAATACCTGCATAGTCTACAGATTCCTACTGATGAAACAAAAAAGATCAGGATTTTAAAATCCCAGGAATTATCGAACACAACCGATTTGGAGAAATTCATAGTTATCCCACAAAAAGGAGCTAACCCCGCATTTGTGGAACGGACATTCACCATTCAGTCTTCTGGAGATACGCTGCCGCTTACCTTTGATATCAACCGGTCGGTTCACCTGGGTGCACAAAAGATTTCCTTCCAATCAACGGATGTCTCAACAAAAAATCCTGAAGAGTGGATCCCGGTTCTTTCTGCTATTCTTACTGATCCAACTACACAGGAGACTGTGAAGGAAACCTTGGACGAAGTCAGACGGCAGGCAAATATCAAACGGATTAATGAGCGGGCAAAACTGGAATGTATTGTCCATTTTGTTCAGCAGATCCCTCTGACTGAAAGTCCTGAAAACCGGTACCCGGTTGAGATATTACATGATAAAACCGGGAATAGTTATGATAAAGCTCTGTTTTTATATGGTCTGCTCAGTGAAGCAGGATATGATGTGGTCTACCTTGCATATCCCGGCCTCTCTCATGCAGCAGTTGGTATCCGTCTCACCGATCCCCTGCAGAGTTCTGCCATAGCAACTTACCGGGATAGCAATGACAGTATTTACATGTATATCAACCCTGACGGACCCTCATTTATCGGAGGAATTGCCCAGAAATACCGGAGGACTGATCCATTTGTCATTCACCTGGAGGATATTGGCAAGGATGGACAGTCCATATCAGCAGATCACCTTTATTCAACATATGTCGTGGAGAGTATCTTTTCACTATCTGAAAAGTATCAGTTTCTGATAAATAAGGAGAAGGATGTAAAGAGTAATGATGCACGAAAGATACGGGAGAATTACCAGAAGATCAAGAGTGTTCTTGACTTTATCGAAAAAAATCCCTGGAATACCGAGATTGCCTATATGAGAATAAAAAATTCAAAGGTGAATGATATTATCGTGTAACACCCAGTCCCAGGCGATTTCTGCCCATTCCGGCACTCATTTATTTCCGGAAACCAGGTAGCCGGTGAAGGAACCGAAGAATAAACCTTTTTGATCCATAGTTCTAAGATAGGCAATAAACTCTTCCGCTGCCTTTTGTGATACTTGTCCGGCAGATGCTGCCCGTATTGCATTTTCTGAAACGGTGAAGATTGCCTCTGCTTCTTTGAATGCATGCATGATCATGGTCCGGGGATAGACCTGTACATCAATAAATCCCGCATTCAGGCAAAATCGTCTGATTTTTCTCCCGACATGACCACAGGCAAACTGATCTGACCAGAAGTTATGTATACTCCTCGTGACCGTTTCATCTATCCCGTCGATGATAAAATTCTCCCAGTCTGGTTCAAAGAGGACACATCGTCCCCCCGGTTTCAGGATCCGATACATCTCATCAATCACCTGCTCCGGATTTTTGACATGTTGAAGGACCCGGTCTTCCCTGACAGCATCACATACACCCTCCCTGACTGCAGAATATTGTCCGTCCATCCGGATGAACGAGAGATTGGGTGTATGGGTCGCCTTTTTTGCAAGAGTTACAAGTGAAGAACTAATATCTGACCCGATAACCAGCCCTCCCGGGCAACACTGTTCGGCCAGGATATGCACATCATCAAGCGGTCCGCACCCTATCTCAAGGATAATATCTCCGGGGGATATCTGCAGGAGTTGAAATGATTCCTCTTTCACAGATCGAAAGAAGGGATGATTTCTGATGTTTGACAGACATCTGACCAGTTTTTTCTGGTCCTTTGAATGGTCCACCTGCTGAAATCCGGTTGCAAGAAAGGTCATAATCTGAGAGAAAGGTGAGTCATACAACCATTACAAAGTATCATTGAACTTCTCCGCCGTCAATGATCCACGTATTAAAAGCGGACCCTGTGAATATGAATAGTTCAACTGATGATTTTTAGGGACTATGGAGGGGGTCTCTCCTCGTCATTCAAGGCCATAGTATCGTAATAAAATGATAGGTTTAATGGGGTATACCGCATATTGGTACGAGAATATAAATCTAAGATCCGATATCTATGGCAATTAGTACCAGAGGAGGCAATTTTTTACTCCTTCACCTGATTATTTCTCATCACCTCTGCAAGAGTATAGAGTTATTCATTTGCAGAGCGACCAGGATCTTTACCCATTCATATGAGAGAGTGCCATTTTTGAGCATTTTCTAAAAATTCTTTTAAAAATTGATAGAATGATACAATTTCATCGGAGTTAAGGAATGAATACACATACAAACATCCTTGTTGTCGGAAGCGGAGGTAGAGAACATGCCATTGCAAAGGCCCTATCCAAAAATCCGCAGACGAGAATATTTTCCGTAATGAACAGGATGAATCCAGGTATAACTGAATTGGCATATAAGGTGCTGATTGCTTCAGAAACAGATCCGGAACGCGTGAAAATGTTCTGTCTCGAGCATCAGATCCTGTTTGCATGTATCGGACCTGAAGCTCCACTCGAAACAGGAGTTGTTGATGTACTTACGGAAGCAGGAGTCAGATGTGTTGGTCCCACAAAATTAGCAGCAAGAATAGAGACTGACAAATCATTCTGCAGAAACCTGATGAAAAAATATAATATTCCCGGTCTACCTGAATACCATATATTCCATTCTGGCACAGATGCTGAAAAATTCCTAAAAACCACTATAAAAGAATATGCAATAAAACCATCCGGTCTGACCGGGGGCAAGGGAGTCAGGATAATGGGTGAACACCTGACCCATGAGGATGCCTGCAGATATGTTCATGAACTCAAAGGCGATGTCGTCATAGAAGAACGACTTATCGGAGAAGAGTTCACCCTGCAGGCATTTGTCGATGGTAATCATCTTGTCCCGATGCCCCTTGTTCAGGATCATAAACGAGCCTTTGAAGGAGATGTCGGTCCGAACACTGGTGGAATGGGATCATATACGCTTCCTGATCACCGGTTCCCTTTTGTCACCGAAGAGGATTACTACAAGGCATTTGCCATCATGAAACAGACTGTTGTTTCACTTGCCGCTGAAGGGACCCCATATGTGGGAATCTTGTATGGTCAGTTCATGAACACAGCACAAGGGCCGATGGTCATCGAATTTAATGCCAGATTTGGGGATCCGGAGGCAATGAACGTTCTTTCGTTACTCACCAGTGATTTTTCTACCCTTGTTCAGGCAATTACAGCAGGAACCCTTGACAAAGCAGAGGTTCAGTTTGCGAAGAAGGCAACGGTCTGTAAGTATCTTGTCCCTGAAGGATATCCAGATAATCCAGTTTCAGGAGGGAAACTGACTCCAGGACCGGAAAACAAAGCACTTTGCTACTATGCAAGTGTCGTCCGAGACGGTGAATACCTGGTAACCCAGAGTTCACGAACCATGGCCTTTGTTGGCATCGGTGATACCCTGGAAGAGGCAGAAAAAATCGCAGAAGAGGCTGCATCTGCTGTTCAGGGCCCGGTAAGGCACCGTAGTGATATCGGAACCAGAGAAGTCCTTGACAAGAGAATTTCACATATGAAGGAGATACGATGAAGAAAGATTTCATATCAATTCTGGATATCTCCCGTGAAGAACTTTCTAATCTAATCGCTCATGCCCGAAAACTCAAAGAAGAACGAAGGATGGGTGTACATACACCCGTTTTAGCCCATAAAACTCTGGGGATGATATTTGAAAAATCCTCAACAAGAACCAGAATATCCTTTGAAGCAGGCATGTTTGAACTAGGGGGTCATGCTCTTTTCCTCAATCCAAAAGATATGCAACTTGGGCGAGGAGAAGCAATTCGTGATACAGCCCGTGTGATGTCCAGGTTTGTGTCTGCCATCATGATCCGGGCAAACCGGCATGATGAAGTACTTGAGCTAGCTGCTCATGCTGATATTCCGGTTATTAATGGCCTTTCAGATCGGGAACATCCTTGTCAAATCCTGGCCGACATCATGACCATAGAGGAATGGCTCTTTCGGACCGAGGGGGTTAGGGTTGCCTGGATTGGTGATGGGAATAATGTCTGCACATCACTTATCCTGAGCACCATCCTTACTGGTATGGAGGTCGTTGTCGCTTCACCACCAGAATTTGCTCCAAAAGATGACGTTGTTAGAGATGCTATCCGGATGGGAGCAAAGGTCAGGATTGTGAACGACCCACGGGAAGCAGCCACTGGTGCTGATGTAATCATGACCGATACCTGGATCTCCATGGGGCAGGAAGAGGAGATCGACCGGAGAAGACAGATATTTATGCCGTACCAGGTAAATGCCGAACTCATGGCCTGTGCAAAACCAGGGGCAATAGTGATGCATTGTCTCCCGGCACACCGGAACTGGGAGATTACCGATGATGTAATCGACAGTAAGGTAAGTGCAGTCTGGGACCAGGCTGAAAACAGGCTCCATGTGCAGAAAGCTCTTCTGGTCAGGCTATTGGCTTAAATACTTTATTTTTTCGAGATAATATCTCATCATACTTTATGAACCTCAAATGGAGAAACAGAGGTTTAATGGATTAAACCAGTCAAAAAAATTATTGCTGGTTTAAGGTAATAATCAGCCCTTCTTGGATCAATACCCGCCCAAAATATTCATTTATTCAGACAAAATCTATTCTACTGCCTGAATCATCCATGTGTTTTTATGTGAAAAAACCCAAGAGAGATTACAAAACATTTTAGGATGAGAAAAAAATTCCCTAGTAACCGGGAATATAGGGGGATTACCATGAAAAAGAAGGAAGAGGTCATCTCGGTTTTGAAAGAGAAACGATCTTATATCATCCAGAAATATCATATCACCCGGATTGGCATCTTTGGCTCGGTCATTCGGGACGATGCCGGGCCGGGAAGTGATATCGACATTCTGGTTGATTTCAACGATGATGCCAGCCTTCTTGATCACTCAGGTCTGAAAATTTATCTTGAGAAAATATTCGGACAGTCTGTCGATGTTGTTCCGGAACGTGCAATCCGGGCAGAACTCAGGACGCCTATTCTATCAGAAGTTGTGTATATATGAGAGATCCTCATCTTTACCTTCAGGAAATCCTCGATGCCTGCATTAGGATAGACCGGTTCATTGGGTCTTTATCACTGGAAGATTTTGCTGATGATGACAAAACCCTGAGTGCTGTTCGTGATCAGATTATGATTATTGGTGAAGCTGCAAAGCAGATTCCTTATGCGATGAAGGAAAGACATCAGGAAATCCCCTGGGATGAGATAGCAGGGATGCGGAACGTTCTTATTCATGCCTACTTCAGAGCTGATGTCAGGTTGATCTACAAAACTGCAACCCATGATATCACAGAGTTAAAGCCCATTGTTCAGTCCATGCTGGATGAATTGAACAGAAAGTAAACAATCCACTTCAGATGATTTAATCCCAGTATGACTGCCCAAGGAAAGGGGTGGATCCTAAAATTTTTCACTCACCAGTAAAACCAAAAACCAGTAAATAATGGATAGAGTAGCAGAATAAACATATAGGAGAGATAATGCAATTCAATGTCATTATTGAAAAAGATGAAGATGATTGGTTTGTTGCAACCGTTCCATCTCTCCCCGGGTGTCATACTCAGGCACAAAGTCTTGACAATCTCCTTATGAGAATACGTGAGGCAATTACGTTGTATCTTGATGTAAAGGGCACAACAGCCCGGTGATGAACAGCTGTCCTTTGTAAAAGCTTAGAATTGTTAACATTGAATCCTGCTGAACCCCCCACCCGGAAGATAGAATTTACCTATGATATGATGCAATACGAAAATTAAGAAACATAGAATAAGAATTGAGATGTGACTTTTTTTGGAGGTGAGAATGTTAGGTAGTTTAAGGCCCCCAAGGAAAATCTAACGGTTACTGAAAAGGGTAGTGAATTAATGATAGAAGCAACCCGTTAAAGACTCACTGACGAATTCTCAAGCCGAGATTTCCCTTTTAAATATTAAAACGGTTGCGATAACGCCAAACACGATATTCAGATAAAACATAATCAGCCTCCAGAGGATTATAAACACTCCAAGGACAGCAGTCGGAACAAATAATGCATAGAGCGAAGTTGCTGAGAGCTCTGCTATACCTGATGCACCGGGAGTTAAAGGAATCATACTGATTAGAGCGATAATTATCTGACTTAATATGGATTCAGATATTGACGGGGGAAGGCCAAGCCCCATAAGTATAACCGATGCAACAATAAACTCGGAAAACCAGAAGAGAACGGAAAATACTGATCCCTGGATGATACCTTTCTTTCCATGGCTGGTAAATGCGGTAATACCGGAACAGAAATTATCAAACTCAACATCAGTGCTGGCAATGATCCGGTGAATCCCCGGTGTCTTCATCTTTGCCTCAATCCAGTGCAGGAGACGCATAACCTTATCTTTAGCGGATTCCGGTTTTCGTGCTGCAAAGAACAAAGCGGCAACAAACAGGATGAGAAGTGCCAGAGAGAAGAATATCACAAAGACAATACCCTCTCCCATGTCCCAGATGACCTTGCCCATCACCAGGAGGCTGAAAACCGTGAGTGCTACGAGGATCACGGCATCGAGCACTCGTTCCATGATGACAACCGCGGTCGCGTCACCAAGCGGCATATCGGCTTTATAGAGCTCATGAATCCGAACCGGTTCTCCTCCGGCCTGACCAGGGGTGATCGCACCAATAAGCAAGTTCGCAACCACCATATTGTAACAATGACCGTATCTTACCTGGTAACCGAGGGATGCTGCCATGACCTTTATTCGGGCTGCCCAGAGAGAGAATGAGACAAACCGAAGCCCGATTGCGATGAGTAAAAACCAGATATTGATATGGGTGAGATATTGAAGGGTATCCTCGTTAAAAGTGGATGCAAGGATAAAGACGAGGATTGCCATGGAGAATGCCAGAGAGAGATAAATCCATTTCTTCTGTTTTTTATCCATCTTCTCTCTCCGTGGCGAAAATTCCTGCAGATATTACTTTTAGTACTATATCTTCTTTCGCGTTATCTATTCGGGGAGGAGGGAAAGCCGCTCCAGCACCTCTTCGGCAGCATCAATACCGCCATCCAGGAACAGAGCACCGGCAAACGCTTCCATACACTCCGCAAGAACACGGCCTGATGTCCAGACATGCATCCGAGCTTCACCCTTACCCCATCTTACATATTGCTCAAGATGAATGGAACGGGCAGCATCCCGAAGCACCGACATATTGACAAGATCCATCTTCTTGAGGGATACCGCCCCCTTGTCATGCTCACCACCCTTAACCAGCCGGGCCAGGATAATGAGTTCAATAACAGCATCTCCAAGTGTTGCCAGGGCATCAAGATGGGAATCTTCCGAAAGACCCTGCTCCTTACTGTAGGCAAGCCTCGTGAGTGCCCGGAGCAGGAGGGATTTATCCCTGAAAGAATATCCCGTGATCCGCTCCAGTTGCTCAGGAAATAATACAGTAGTCATCAGTTACCGGGATCCAAGCATCTCGCTGATAGAACGGGCTGCCTGTTTTGCACCACCCATCGCCATGATGACCGTTGCCGCTCCAGTTGTGACATCACCGGCTGCAAAGATCTTCGGATGAGAGGTTCTGCCATCTTCTCCGGTGACAACGTTGCCTGCCTTACCCTTATCAAGATCCGGGATCTGGCTGACAAGGACCGGGTTCGGGCCCTGGCCGATAGCCTGAATGACAACATCACAGTCAAGGGTAAAGGTGTCGTTATCTATTGGTTCTGGAACAGGTCGACCACTTTCATCAAGATTACACATATGCATCCGGATACATTCAATACCGGTAACAGCCTGGTCACCCAGGATTCGAACAGGATTTGCACAGGTGATAAACTCAATGCCCTCTTCTTGTGCATGATGGACTTCAGCTGCACGGGCAGGAAGGTCTTCTTCACGTCTCCGGTAGACAAGGGTTACTTTTGCACCCATCCGTCGTGCGGTACGGGCTGCATCCATGGCTACATTTCCGCCACCGACAACAACTACCCGGCTCATTCTTGCAACCGGGGTATCAAACTCAGGGAACCGCTCGGCATGCATGAGATTGATCCGGGTCAGGAATTCGTTTGCAGAATAGACACCGCTCAAATTTTCACCCGGAATTCCCATAAAGTATGGAAGACCTGCACCGGTTCCAAGAAGAATGGCATCATACCCTTCTAGTTCCTGATGTGAGACGGTTCTTCCGACCAGATGGTTCAGGCGGAGATCAACACCCATCGCAAGGATGAGATCAATCTCTGCTTTGACCACGTCTTTGGGCAGACGGAATGAGGGGATTCCATAGGTAAGGACACCGCCTGGTGCATGAAGTGACTCGTACAGGATGACATCATGACCATCTTTTGCAAGTTCTCCGGCTGCAACAATACCTGCCGGTCCTGAACCGATGACAGCGACCCGCTTTCCTGTTGCAGTCTTTCGAGCCGGGACAGTAAGGCCCTTTGCCCGTTCCTGGTCGGCTGCAAATCGTTCAAGCTGACCAATCCGGATCGGGGTATCTTTCTTTCCAAGGATACACAGAGCCTCGCACTGTGTTTCCTGTGGACAGACACGCCCACAGATAGCCGGAAGAAGGTTCTGCTGTCTGATACTTTCTGCCGCCTTCAAGAACTCTCCTTTTGCGATAAAAGCCACAAAAGCGGGTATGTCAATATTTACCGGGCATCCATCTACACATGCAGGTTTTTTACACTGGAGACATCGGCTTGCTTCTTCTATGGCCTCCTCGGGGGAGAGACCGTTGTCAACTTCACCAAAGTCCTTCAGGCGATCAGCAACGCTTCTATCTCCCATTTAATGCTGCCCTCCGCAGGAACACTGGTGTTCTTTCCATTGTGCAAGGGCTTCCTTCTCATGTTCCATGTAATACCGCTGCCGTTGCATCAGGTTGTCAAAGTCAACCTGGTGAGCATCAAATTCAGGACCGTCCACGCAAGCAAACTTTGTCTTTCCGTCAACGACGCACCGACAGGAACCACACATACCGGTTCCATCGACCATAATGGGATTGAGCGAGACAAAGGTCTTTATCTTCGGTTCACGGGTCACATTGGACGTGACTTTCATCATGATGGTCGGACCGATGATCCAGACCGCATCAACCTTCTCTTCAGCAATAACCTGTTTCAAAAGGTCGGCTGCAAATCCGTGATGACCTTTTGACCCGTCATCAGTTGCAATCAGAAGTTTGTCACAGATCTCTGCCATCTCGTCTTCAAGGATAAGAAAATCAGCATTCCGGGCTCCAAGAATACCAATAACCCGGTTGCCTGCCTCTTTTAAGGCCTGTGCGATTACAGGAGTTGATGCAATACCAACACCGCCGCCAACCAGCACACAGGTTCCGAATTTCTTTACCTCACTTGGGCATCCTAGTGGTCCGGCAATATCGCTGATGGCACCTCCGGCAGGAACTGCAGCAAGGGCATGCGTGGTTTTTCCAACCGCCATGAAGATGATTCTGACCAGATCTCCGGAAATCTTTGAGATTGTCAGGGGAATCCGCTCACCATTCTCATCAGTCCGTATGATAACGAACTGACCGGCCTTGGCATTCCGGGTCACATGGGGAGCGTTCACCCATATCTCATAGACATTTTCGGATAATTTGAGAGATTTTTCGATTATATACACCAGATGTCACATCCGGAAAAGATTATTCGGGCCCTTATTTATTGCCCGTCCAGCTTCTTTACTTTACGCACCCGGACCGCTACCCCACGGGAGGATCGGATCATCTCATCCGCACTCATCGCTGCCCGTCCGGTTGTCATGGCCTTATCTCCGATGACCAGCACTTCATCGCCGGGACGGATGACCGGGTCGGCATCAATAACACCCGGTGCCAGGATATCACCCTGGGGGACGAAATCATCGATATATACCCGGTATCCGGTTTCAATAAGCGACCAGCCGTCAAAGGTGGGTCTCATCATGCCATGAGCAGGGTCGGTTGAGAAATAGAGGTTTCTGCCCCGCTTTACCACCTGCTCCGGATATGACCCTTTTACTTCAAGGTTCGGTGCCTTGAGGTCATACCCGAACTGGAATGAGATCATCCCCCTGACCAGATGCGATTTAACCTTCCGCTCTCCGGCAAGGGCTTTGCTCAACGTTTGAAGAGATACATGGTCTGTCAGGCGGTCATTCTCACAGGTGAATTCTATTTCAAATCCTGCCTGGTCGGCTGCATCCTGTGCAATGATTCGTGCATCGCCATCCAGATGGGCAATGACCCGGCGGTAGGGATGTCTGGTAAAGTACCTGACCAGGGTCTGAGTGATCTGGTACCGCTCCTCATGATCCCAGTATCCGGTGACCGGCACATCATAAGCCGCTGCAGGATAACAGAGCTCAAGATCACGGGGAACAAGTCCCAGGGGAGAGGTCATGATCAACTCATGAGCCCGTCGTGCGATGGCCTGGCTGAACTTACGGTGGGACTGGGAGAGGCTGTAGGGTTTTTTCGCAGAGCAGGGGATCAGAACCGCAACATCTGCAACCGGTGGGATGTATCGCTCAACCAGCCGGTCGGCAAACCGCCTGACTTCCATTCGGTGGATGCTGTCTCCGGATGTCGCAAGGAACGGAGTGGAGCGTGAAACCGGACTATTCTGCTCCATCCGGTCTGACTTCTCGATATGCCGCATGATTGAGACAAGTTCGGGTCTTGTCCTGCATCTGCCATCAAGAAACTCACGGAATGTTCCGTCACGGATCCGGCGTCCGATTCTGGCCAGTTCCTGATCCAGTGCAATCCGGTTATGCAGAAGGAGATCGCCGCTCATGCATCCCTGGCAGGAGCAGAGGCCTTCCTCCATCACTTTTTCCGGATACTGGCCGTCAGGGAGACAAAATTTTCCCTGTATTGTCGCTAAGTCGGTTGCGATGTAATCAAAGAGATCAAAACCGGCATGAACAAGAATGGCTGCATTTTCCGGCAATGCTGCACTGGGGAGGTACCAGCAGGTGTCCGGTGGAGTAGAGGCCTTTAGCTGATCCAGGAACTGGCAGAAGTCACGGGGACGGGAGAGCAGGGTATGCCAGTTCGGGGTGATGACCGTATCTCCTGACTGGATATCGGCTGGTGCATGAATATGGAGAGGGATTGGTTGTTCTCCGTCGCGGACAAGGAATCTGGACACAAACTCCGGATCCTCGATTGGCGGGATGTTTGTTCCGGTCCGGGTATTCAGGGCAGGAAAGAGCCGGGTGGTATCAGTAGCAGACGGGAAGCTCATAACAGTATCGTCCACGGTCAGGCGGCCATACCGGGCGGTCCCGTCACGGCTGAGGATCTCAACTCCCTTCATCCTGCACCTCCACGGTGGGGAGAATCTGGCTTATCAGTTCTTTCCAGACCGGACGACACCGGATGGTGAAATGAGAATCCGGGTTTGTTTCCATGAGTCGGGCAATACCAATACACCCGGTTCGAATCATCTCTTCGTCAAAATCAGGGATCTCACTCTGCCCGATGGGGAATGTTTCGGTGAGTTCTGCAGGGAAGGGACCGAACGGAGGCTTGAAGAAAAATACGGAATCATACCCTTCGGTCTGTTTCTTCTTGATATGCCGGCTAAAGCTGATGAGGGTCCGCTCTCCGGCACTAAGCCGCCCGACCATCTGATGATACCGCAGTACCTCTGTCCGTTTGCAGCTCTCATCGCCCCGGTAAAAGAACCGGCGTTTTGTCTCTCGGTCAAGAGCGGTGAGTTCTTCATTATATCCAAGCAGGGCACGATATCCCCGGAGCAGGGCGGGATGAGATCGGCACCGCTCATCCACCAGTTCCCAGAGCACTCCATCACGGATTGCCTGCCTGACCCGGTTGATCTCGGCAAGGGAGACCCGCAGGTTATGCATGGCAAGGAGTCGTTCCCGGTCAGGTGATTCGTTCAGTTCCTTTGCGGTATGGCCGACACAGACCGGACAAGGACAAGGGAGGTAGGAGAGTTCGTTCAGGTGATAACTCCCATGGGTGGTCATGTACCGTCCGTCCTTGGCATAGAGGGCATAGGCAGCCGAATCAAAGAGATCACACCCCATCGCAACCGCCAGGGCAAACATGGACGGATGACCGGCTCCAAAGAGATGGACGCAGACGGCTGGAGACAGGCCACGTTTTGCCGCCATCACGACTTTTACGAGTTCTGCATACCGGTAGGCTTCCATGAGGGGGACGACAGCGCCGATGGGACAGAACCGAAACCCTGCCTCTGATAGTTTTCGCCCGGTCTCTTCACGAAGGTCAGGAAACAGACCGCCCTGAACCGGTCCGGCAAGGGTGTGGTGCTCATGATCTGCGATATCTTTCGCCTCCATGATCCGGTCCATGGTAACCGAGAGTTCCTGTTCCACCTGGTCCCGGGGAGAGTCCGGATGTGTCGGAATGTCGAGTGGGACGATGATGTCTGATTTTATTGCCTGCTGGAATGCGATGGTCTGGGCATTGGTTATCTCAACTTCACCATAGACCGAGAGCTGAAAAGACCCCGAGTCGGTCATGATAACGCCGTCAAAATCCAGGGTCTTTGCAAGACCATCACTCAGGGCACGCTCACGATACTCTTCAGACCGGGAGAAGATGTATGCATTGGTGATGACCGCTTCAACGCCCATCTCCTCCATCTCTTTTGGGGTTATCAGGTTCAGGTGCGGGTTAATAACCGGAAGCAGGGTAGGGGTTTTGACGATCTTACCTTGTCCGGAGAGTTTTCCGATTCGTCCGGCGATGTCTTTTTCCAGAATTTCAAAGGAGAGGGTCATATATGAAAATTGTTACGCATTAATGTTGGTCTCCAGATTATGCTCTCGATTACTCGAGTGAGTGGTTTTGGTTATCTAAACGATCAGATACGTATTATTTGTAAGGGTTCACGGATTGGTTTTTCGGAGGGTGGAGGGATGAGGGGATTTGTTGATGACGGATATAAGGGCAGTTACAAGATAGGATAAGTCAAAAAAATGAAAATGATGTGGCCTTGAATAAATTTTTTAAATTACACTTGCTTTTTGATAAGCAATAATTTTATCAAGTATTGTATAATTTGAGGGTTCTGGAACTGTTCTTCCTTCACCAAGTGCTGCTTCTATCCAGAGTGCAATCGCTATTTTTACTTCTGAAAGTGCTTTTTCTTCAGTTTCTCCAAAGGCACTACAGCCAGATAAGTCGGGTGCTATTGAGATATATCCCTCATCGTCATGACTATAAAAAATCTCAATAGGATATTTATTTTGCATATTACTCCAACAAATGATATTGCTCAACTAGTTTACAAAATTGTCTTATTTGATACGGTTTTGCCTTACCCTCACAGTTCTGAATTGTCATTATCTCCGGAATACCCTCTTTGGTAAATACACGATGACTTCTTTTCCCTCCCTTATGAATAAAACCAAAGGAGGTAAGAATATTACAAAATTCTTCGAATCGAATGTTTTAAGGATTTTCTTTCAATGAATGAAATTGATCCTTCTTATTCACTTTATCATATCCTCATCTAAATTTAAAAACCATCTGATATTCATAAAAATATTGTTTTTGCTTTCGGTAACTGTTTCATGCCAATTTTTTCAGACTTCTTAAAAATTACTGATCAATCTATGATATCAGATCGAATGCAGAATCCGGACTTGAAAGGGCTGATCTCCTAATGATTTGCTCTCACAAAGATAACTCCAGCTCATTCACTCAGCCATGAGAACCCTCCTTTTCCGAAAATATCTGCCCTTCAAACGTGAATATTTGAACCCCCGACTCCAGCCAGCATCCCCTGGGCAGTCCTGCTTTCATGCAGGTGTGATCGAGAAATTCAGTCACATTCCATCCCCACTCCACCGGAACCTGGGGGAGCAGAAGCCCGGACCGGCCATACCCTCTGACAATCAGCCCATGTTTGCCAACCGTAATCGCACCAGGCCGATCAGCAGGAAAAACCTCTAATAGCTCTGGTTCTGTCAGAACCGTCACTTCAACCGAAATATCTGAAAGTTCCCTTGGTGTAACCGGCGGAAATCGTGGATCTCCAGTCGCTGCTGAACAAGCCGCTTCACGGATAGCTTCCCGGAGAGGCATGACCGCATGGGGAAAACCGATACATCCCCGCAGATCACCCTTTTTGGTCAGCGTTACAAAAACCCCTCGTTTTTTTGAGAAAATCGGCGAAAAATCAGGTTCGGTGTAGGGTTCACGTGCTACATGTTCGTGCAGTACATGGTGGGCATGAGAAAGGGCCATCTCTCCTTCTGCCGGTGTGAGGAGTTCCATGTATGATTGATAGCACCTGACAGTATTTATCTGTCAGGATAAAAAAGGAAGATCAGAATGAGTCAAGAAGAGACTTCAGACCTGCTTTTCCTAGTTTTATTGCCAGCTTGGGATTTGCTGCGATAATATTTTTTATAAGATTCAAGGTATTGAAATCTGAAAGGTTCATTTTTGAGACTGAGTGTACAATAGCATTCAGGTCATCATCATTCAATTTCACAAATACCTCTTTAATCTGGTAATTTCTCTCAAGCGCCTTTCCAAGGTATGATGCTCTCCAGGTCTCATCATACGGCATGAGTGCCTGAGTAGATGTATCCCCATTTTCAATAGCTTTGGAACCGATATCTCCGGCAAGTTTTCCGGTGTAAAGGGCGGCATAGATACCACCACCAGTCAGCGGATCAGACACACGGGCTGCATCACCGACGATCATGAGATTGTTTGCAACCGTGCAGGGGAGTGGTTGACATATGGAGACACCACCAGCGATAAGTTCGATGGTCTTCCCATTCGGGAAGTTTTTAGACACAAACCGGTTTAAGTAATCAATTGGCCGATTTCCAGGTTTGGACCGATCTCCACCCAGACCAATACCCACATTCGCGGTCTTGTCACCTTTTGGGAATATCCATACATAGCCACCTGGTGCGATATTATTGCCCACATAGAACTCGGTTGCATGTGCATCAATGTCTATACCGGTCATCAGGTACTGGGCACAAGTCTCCATCTCACGAAGCGGGACGGTTGTGTCAACCCCGCACCAGCGTGCAAACTTTGACTCAACACCGTCTGCTGCAATGGTAAGTCCGGCCCTGACTTCATGAGTTACTCCTCCCTGATTGAGAATAGCGCCTTTCACCGCTCCATCCTCCATGATTGGAGTTACTGCACGGGTCTTTACCTGGATGTCTGCTCCTGCTCCGGCTGCCATCCAGACAAGATCCCGATCAAATACCTTACGGTGAAGAACATATCCGACCTCTGCCCCTGCTTTTTCAGGTTCAAGTTCCATCTTAAACCCGTCAGGTGCAATGATATTGGCCTTATCAATCTCTGCTGCAACCCACCGGTCTTCAGGCTTGAAAAATTCATGCATCAGTGCTTTTCCGACGCCTTCAGCACATCTGACCGGAGCACCAATAGCAGGGCGTTTCTCCGTGAGCAGGACAGAATAACCCTTCTCGGCAAAGGTCTTCGCAGCAAATGCTCCGCCAGGGCCTCCTCCCACTACGAGGACATCATACTCGCGCTTCATTTCTTTGCCTCCAAAGCCCCAAGCGGACAGACACGGACACAGATGCCACAATTCTTACAAGTATTCGTATCGATATCCAGATAGGCATCGACAAGTTCCAGTGCCCCTTCCGGACAAACCGAGACACAACAGCCGCAATAGGCACAGATTTCCCGATGAACCTCGATCATTCCTTACATGGTTGACGCGAAATCCTTTAATGATTCGGGTTTGGATCTCTAAGACCGGGGATCTCAAACGACCCATACTTCCCCCCCCCACCGGGATGAAGAATGATATGACCTTCCCGAAAGGACCTGATTGCGCATGAAAGACGGAAATCAATAGCTGCAATTTCATCAGGAGGAGTTTTCATAAGAATAGTGATTTCATCGCCTAACCGGTCAATACACTTACAGTATAGATCCCTACAGCGCCGGGTTGTAGGGCTCTTTGTGTCAAAGACACGCTGAATAATTTCGGAAAGGGGGATAACATGAAGATAGGGCGGCCGCTCTGATACCGGACCGGATGAGAGCGATTGTGCTCGCTCCTGGACACCCTTTTTTATTCTCCCACCATCATCAGGACATTTCCAGGAGGTCGCTGCCGCTTCTTCAAAGGAGAACTGACGAAAACACCGGCTGCATGCGGTCCGGTTATACTTCCCTTCCTCCGGGAAAAACCCGACATTCATCACGATCTTTCCCTGCTGAACGGCATCGAGCACCCCGCTGGCATCTGACCGGTTTAGTTCTAGGACGGTATACTCTCTCCCCAGTTTTGATGGCTCAGGACTATGAGCATCAGAGTTGGTCAGGAAAGGAACCGATGAAAGTTCAGCAATACCTGCCCCATACCTGCTGTCAGCCGAAAGACCAAGTTCCAGGAGATCGACCGGTTCATCTCCATAACAGGATGAGAGTGACGGATGGACAGCATACACTGAGGTATAGGGAGTAAAGGCATGAGCCGGGCCACCGATACCTCCGACTGCATGAACATGAGATAAGATCTCTTCTCCGGAGAGGGAAACACGGGGACGGCCATTTGTATCCATGTCCTTGCTATGTGACCCGAGCCTCTGTGCAAGGTCAGCTGCTGCGTTAAAATCAGGGAGCAGAATCACATGATGAACCCGGCCTGCTCCTTCCACCTCAGTCGTGGGAACAACAATGATATCATCATCAACTGGGGTATCCTGCCACATCTGCCTCCATTCAGGATGGAGGATATCACCAGTCCCGATAACAGAGATGCCTTTGACCCTACAGCCTTTGATAATCTCTTCAGGCACCATCCGGGGAGATGATGCCATTGAAAAACAGGAATGAATATGAAGATCTGCTGCTGCCTGCATATTCAGCCGATGTATGAAAGTTCTTCCTCAGACTTTCTCTCCTGCTCCAGAAGTCTTTGGAGGGCTACTTCCATCTCACCTGCCCGTTCAGTCAGCTTTGCATCATCTATATCAATATTCAGGAGTTTGGTCAGAACAGACAGAACAGTCGTGGCACTCCGGGGATCCACAAGGTATCCTGAGGTCTCACCCATCAGGCAGATCCCTTCCATGCCTAAAGGAATGGAAAGACCAAGCATGAGTCCTGCTGCCCCGATGATACCACCACCAGGTTCTCCCTCGCTAAAAATTCCACCCGCATCTTCAACCTGCTGGCGGAGATCATCACGGTTAACTGCCGCAATAACTCTTGTTACTTCATTGAAATGACCCACTCCGTACCCACCGATTGTGTATATCCGCTTGACACTAAGTTGATGACAGATATCAACATATACCTGGGATAAGAGATAATGTCCTTCTCCCGATGTACTTTGAAAATCACCAACCAGAAAGAGATATGTACCCTTTTCCCCAGAATAGCGGTAAATTTCGTTATTACAGAGTCGGACTGTTCCTCCTTCCTTAATTATGACCTGGGGAGGGAAATAAATAGAATTGATTTCTGCAATTCGGACAGCCCCAAGTTCATGGATCATGTGCTCAGCGACAAGTTTTCCAACATGCCCGATTCCAGGAAGCCCTTCTATCATAATCGGAGCAGTCCGGTCTTCCGGAGCTACTGAATCCTCAAAACGTATGGTAATATCTTCCATCATTGCAGTAATTCCTGATTATCCGATAAATACATAAAAATTTAAATATGCTGAAGCATTATCAACGAATCATTCTCCGGTAATGACCATATTTATCCTCCGGAGAATACCTGGCAGGATGAGGGGTAATAGTGGATTTCCCACAAAGGGAACACGTTTCAGAAAGAGTATAAAGATTGTCTGACGGGCAGTATCTGATATGCCCTTTCATACATGCTTCCCGGATTTAGATTTCCGGCTGAATTTACCTTCGCCACCAGCCCTCTTTAAGACACCTATCGCTGCACTTGAAGCTTTTTCTAGTGCTTTCTCGGCATCCTTGTAATTGGTCGCAATAACCTTAATCCGGTAATTTGGTGCTCCAAGATAGGTGATCTCTATCTCTGCACCATCAACCTTAGGTTCAGCACTTCGAAGAGCACGTCTGATGATATTTACTCCATCTGACTTGGTAGATCGCAGGAAAAGGTCTCCGGAGATGGTGACTGATGGGAGTTTGACATTTTCAGTAGCAATGGTGTATAATGCATCAGCCAGTTTTGGATCAATTTTCAGTTTATTCAGTGCATTACGACCTTCGGTTACAAAGTCCTCAAAGGCAGCGTACAGCTCACCATATTCACGATAGAGTGCACTGGCAATATCATGAGCACCTTCAGCCTGTCCTGCTGCCTCTGCCGCAAAACCGATCCATTTTCGCGCTTTGGATTCGTTCTTCCAGACACGAATCTTTTCCCGGCGTTGATGCTCATTCACATCCTTCAAAGAGAGATCAATGTGACCTTTCTGCGGGTCGACGTTCAGTACTTTACATACAACCTTCTGCCCCTCTCTGATGTGATCACGGATGTACTTTATCCACCCGCGTGCCACTTCAGCAATAGGGATCAGACCCTCTCGGTTGTTATACTCATCAAGTGTGACAAAAGCCACGAAATCTTTTACGTTCTGAACTGAACAGACGACAAGTTCTCCCTGCTCAGGCCACTCTCTCTCCTGCATCAGGCTCTCACTCAAATGCAGTTATAATCTCTGCTTTAATTTGTGCTTTTCCACCAGTCGGGGTGGCAAGGTTCGAGCCGCAGACAACACAATCAACCGTTGTACATGCACGGTCAAAGATTATCTGTTCATTTTCACAATCCGGACATTTTACCTTGACAAACTTGCTCCGGTTCTCGCGTGTTAATTTTACCATTTTAATTACTCCGTAAGTTCGAATTTACCAACCCTGAAACCTGCTCTTAAATGTGCTTTCTTGCAGGCAGTACAGCGATACCGGATGTTTACCTTCTTGGTTGGCTTATCACCACCAGGAACCTTAGAGAACTTACCCATGTTCCCTACCTGACCTCGGCGTGCTTTCTGGCGATCAATCCAGTGAAGCCCGGTGGTTTTACCTTTTTTTACCTTCTCTACCTCATGCTCCTCATGTTTGTGGCAAAAGGGACAATATGTGCGGAATTTTGTTGGCATCTTCATGATTTGGCCACTCCTCGTGTATAGAATACCTACATCATTAGCCCGGATGGATATTTAAGACTATGTCGCGTTCAACCAGGACTTGTGCATTTCTTGAGGGGAGCGTGAGAATATCTCCTGCTTCCATCTCATATGTCCGTCCGTCAATACCCATAAAAGGTTCCATACTGGAAAGCGCTAATACGATATCATTTGCAAAAGGAGCATCAGCAGGGATTATTATATCTGGTTCTGAATCAACGCCAGTATCTGCGCGGATAGGTACATCTCCACTGATTGTATCTGATGCTGGAACGCATTCACCCTCATCAGAGGATAAGGCATGCCCCACTGAACCCTGAACCGCTCTCCACTCTATTAATTTAGTTCGACTTTGTCTGATAGCCTCAACAATCCGGTTAAACATCTCAAGTTCAGCCGGAATGAGGACACGAAGTTCTTCACGTTCAATATAAGAGCCTTCAGCCTGGCTAAGCGCAAGTCCTACGATCTTATCAGTCCGTATCTTGAATAACTCCTCAACAGTTGCCCGGATACTAGATACTTTTTCAATAAGCAGACGTGCATCATCAGAAAATGGATCTTCAAGGACATACACTTCCTGTTGCAAAATTTTTACGTTTTCACTTGTCTTTTGAAACAAATCCGGAGTGATTGTTGTCAATTCTCCACTATCACGTTCTTCAAGCAGGATGGTCCGGAGTTCATCAAGAAGCACCCCCTGACTCACCTCCTATCTCCGCCATGCCTCTGCAACAAAGAAAAACACCAACTGCTTCCGGGACTTTTAATCGGCCTTTTGGGATAGTGAACTGTGATCCAAGAAGTGAAAATGAATATTCCCGCTCTGATTCTATAAGGACCTCACGTTCACCAAAAGCAACTGCATCAATGAGAGGTTCAAAATCCGCTAGTTCTTTAACATCCAGAGCAACGACTTTAAATCCGGATTTAGCATGAAGCGAGCCAGGGAGCCGGATTAACCTTCTAATATCTGTAGTGACTGGTTCATCTGCCTGAACTGCTGCTTCCCTGATATACGGAAGCAGAGCACTTTCACGCTCCGTAGCAAGAGCTGCAAAAACAGTCTTCACAGTCTGGTCACGGAGAAGAATTGATGATGGATTTGTAGTGAGTAAGGTGATTAATTCTGGAATCATCCCAATAAATCGTTCGGCCATAACCTGACCAACGCCCCTAAGTGAAGATAATTCAGCCTTCCCTTCTTTTTTTGGTTTTGCATCCAGTTCAGTAAGATACCTGATAAGAAGACTACGAAACCTGTCATGCCATCCAGTCCGGAAAGGCCCCCACTCTTGAAGCAGAATTGGAGGACTCATACCTATCCCGCAAATATAGTCCACGATTTCTCTCCGTTCAGGAGCACCAAAATCCCGAAATCCCAGTTCCTGAACATGAATATGATACCCACGGCCACCAGAGAAAACCAGTTTAACCGTTTTCATATCAATACCCAACTCATCATCTAAAATCCCAAGTAACTTTTCTGTTTCATCCTTAATTCGCTGGAGCATCTCCTCATATGAACCCCGCATAATATGGTCAGCATCAAGATCAAAAATGAGATCGGCACCTAGCCATTCCTTATCACCCATGGTTGGAGCCTGCGGAGTCTGATAATATGCAGTCGAGTAATATACATGGGCTGGTACCAGACTTTTTATATACTCCTGCATCTCATCACCGGATGAAAATCCAATATGTCTCCTCATCCTAATATCATCAGGATATTTGTCATCAAAAAAGATGAAACCAAATTCCCGTTCTTTTACTGAAGAAGGGGGAGAGATACGGGTTTTATTATAATAATCAGTAAAACGCTGTTTTATAAATATTCGGGTTGCAGGTCTCATGCATTACAAATCCTTAACCATATAAGGGCCCTTGCGGAAATATCCAAGTTTTTTGTAATAGGGTCTGACTCCAATACCAGCCATTATTGCAAGATGCCTATATCCGGCAGATGCAGCACGCTCTTCGGCTTCGGAAAGGAGTTTTGTCCCATATCGACGATGTTGCAGATCCTCACCTGATCCTTCCTGCCCGATAGGAACAACCATCCCATAAACATGAAGTTCACGAACAAAAGCTGCATTTTCTGTTTCTGGCCGCCAGGGATCTTTTGGAAAACGAAGACGGGAAAAACCCACGAGGGAATCATCTGATTCAAATGAAATAAACTCTTCCTGACCCCCGCAGCATTCATATGTCAGAACTTTCAGAACGGGCTCAGATTGAGATCTTCTTCTGCCTATTTCCCTACACCTGATACATGAACACCTGCCCCCTCTCCTGTGCAGACGGTCTTTGGCTAGTTCCCGAAAGTTTGAGTGTGGAGAGCCTGCCACGATTTTATCGGCAGGAATATCACGCTGGATACGCTGAAGCCTGCAGTACGGAGCGATTTCCATCTTTGCATCGGCCACCAGATCGATAAGAGTGTCTTCATCATACGGTGCATACTCCCCCACTTCATAGAGTTCTTCTATTTTTGATCCCGGTGTCACCAGGCATGGATATATTTTCAAAAAATCAGGTCTGAATCGTGGATCGGCAAACAGGTCATGGAACATCTGCCGGTCTGACGTAACAGTACTGCCAGGCAGATTAGGCATCATGTGAAATCCTACTTTGAGGCCTGCATCACGAAGCAGAGTATTTGCTTCCACAGTGTCTACAACAGTGCACCCCCGCAGGTTCAGGGCTAGTATCTCGTCGTCAAGATGTTGTACCCCAAGTTCAACCTTAGTTACTCCCAGATCAAGCATCCTGTCAATATGTTCTTTCTGACACCAGTCAGGTCTTGTTTCAAAGGTTATTGCTACACATCGAACTCGGGATGTTTCATTTCTTGTAAATATCTCGTCTCGTGTTTCATCTCGCAAGGAGTTTGCCGGGTACTCATTCATCGCCCTGATACATTCAGTTACAAACCATTCCTGGTAGGTTGGTTCACGGGCAGTCATGGTCCCTCCCATAACGATGAGTTCAGCTTTGTCCACATGATGCCCAAGTTCTTCAAACTGAGATAATCGTGCACTCACCTGATCATAAGGCATGAAATTGTGAGCAAAAGCACGTTTTGCTGCAGGTTCACCGCCAGTATAACTTTGAGGGGACTGAAAGAGCGAATCCGGACCCCCCGGACAGGGTAAACAGATTCCGTGCGGACACGGTGCCGGCGATGTCATAACTGCTACAGGAGCTACACCAGACAAAGTTCGTGAGGGTTTTACCAGAAGAATCGGTCGAAGCAAAGTGAACTCTTCAGGCGTTGCACAAGACAGAATATCAGAGTTACGGGGAACAATAGGGAGACGGTATTTTTTACAGATAGTCTTAACTATCTTTCGAAGTTCTCGCTCACCGGGAGGTGTGGAGAGAAGGAGAGAGATTATCTCCCGGCAGGCGGGCGTGATGTCCATGACATTAGTTCTCAACAGCTATCTCAGAAGGTGTTGACATATCATGGGAAAAACTTAGCATCGCCGGCTCCGACCGATGTGATCAACAATCTCCTCACCAAGAACAAGAATGGCTTCCTTATGGGCCTTTTTGTTTTTATGTATGTGAACCGGAGAGATATGCAGGGTATTATACCGCTCCGTTGGGATCTCCTCGTTGGTGATGGTTTCGTAGTACTTCCTGACATGAATAAAAAGCATATGTAAATGTAGCAGCTCCTCTTTCTGCACTCTATCTCCTAGAACAGTCAAGTGGTATCTTCACCCGGTGAAACATATAGGTTATGGCAATATTTTATTAAAGGGAAGATGGAGAAGGGCGCATAAACCCTAATATCATCATACTGACCATTTTTTTCTGCGCACCAGTTCATGAATTTCAACAGAGGTATTCGTCATGGTGTATACCGCGGCAAACCTTCCGGAAGTGGAACTACCCGCACCAAAACAGGTGAAGGACCGTTCCGACATGCTAACGACTCATCTTCTAAAATGTCTGTAATGATGTACTTTTGTCCTTCCACAACTCCTAACGGATGACATGCCGCAAAGAAGTTGCATGCTTCGTCACATAGAGGGAAATTTACTGTTATGGTTGTATTTTTTCGAGCAATATCAGGAGACAAACGCATTTCAATGGGAGCTTCAATTACATCTACAGTTACCGCTCCATGGTGATGAACCGGACAGGAATGAGATGCTGCCCTAATAGCAACAACCTCATATCGGCGGCCGGATTCCAGATTATGACATACCCTGGCAATTGTGCAAGACTCACATTGATCTGCCCTTCCTCTATAAACAAACTGAGTTCCGGGTTTCGCATACACAGAGCCGACGATAGTCACTCGAGTTTTTTTTGGTTCCATATTTTCACGCTTCATATAACATTTGCACAAGATGTTCAGCGGATTCTCGTGTCAGGCCCATATCAAGGATAGTATATCGTTCAGGCCGGATATCCCTAGCTTTCAGGAGTGCTTCTATAACGATTTCATCAGGAATATTCAATTCTTTTGGAGTGGTTGGTGCACCAATGCGGGCGAGCGATGATCGAATCTCCCGCCAGTCTCCTCCATGCAGATACATCGTCATAATAGATCCAATGCCGCATGCTTCACCATGAAGAGCTGCACCAGGGATTAAACGTTCAAGAGCGTGACCAAATTTATGTTCACCACCGGAAGCCGGGCGTGATGAACCAGCAATCGCCATTGACACACCAGATGATACCAATGCTTTTACCACAATCCAGGCTGCTTCTTCCTGACCTGGCTTTATCAGATTTGCATCTTTAACCAGAATCTCGGCAGTCATCTTTGAAAGAGCAATGGCATATTCGCTGATCTGTTCTCCCCTGAGCCGGTGGGCCAGTTCCCAATCAAGGATGGCAGTATAATTGGAGATGACATCAGCACACCCTGATGCCATGAGCCTGTGGGGCGCCTGTGAGATAATTCCCGTGTCAGCAACCACTGCTATCGGGGGATGGGCACCGACTGAAACACTACCGGCCTCAGTGGGAAGCGTTGCCCTCCCTGAAATAATTCCATCATGCGATGCTGCGGTTGGAACGCTGATGAAGGGCTTGCCCTGCTTGTACGAGACAATTTTGGCGCAATCAATAACTCTCCCCCCGCCAACACCAATAAGGAAATCCGTTGACATTGAGGCCTGACTACATGCCTCCAGCGTAGTTGTATCCAGTTTTCCAGCGACAAACCGCTTGACATCATATGAGTCTTTCAGAATATCTTCAACTGCATTACCCGCAACTTCACGGGTAGTTCCACCAGATATAATGAGGACTGAACGGCCTGGTCTGATGTCCGCGATGATGTCAGGAAGTTGCAATATTGCCTGATGACCAATCAGAACGTCCCGTGGAAGCTGGGTCCATCGCGATTTATTGAAACCATCCGACTGCAAAACCTGTACCGTATCTGTGCTCATGGAGTTCTCAACTCATGATTAGTGAATTCATCTACAAATATTACATAGATCCCATCCATTATGATAACTCATACAATATCGTAAATACTCTCACCTATGCGTTCATCCTGCTGGTATGTACCTGGCTGATTTACCGATGGCTTGATTCAAACCATATCTCAATTGATCGGGAGTTTGTATATTCTCTGATACCGTGGATTGTATTCGGGGGATGTCTGCGAGTTGTCGAGGATACCGGATTTATTAAATCAGATATCCATGTTGTTTTAATAACACCATTAATCTATTTTCTGATTTTTGCAATAGCCATGCCAGCTCTCTATGGTGCATATGTATTAGAGAAGAGAGGGGTGATACCATCTTGGAAAAGGATCTATTTCTGGGCAGGGATTCTTCTTTCCGCTGTAACACTTCTCTTTATTATCTGGTTCGGTCTGACCAGCGCCCACTTTGATCTCCTGGTCGCTGGTACGATCCTGGCAATGGCAACTGCGACAACAGGTCTTTTGTATGCCATCATCAGGTACGGATTCAGATGGCAGTATGTACAGGATAGATTATATCAGATACTGATATTCGGACATATGCTGGACGCTAGTGCAACCTCATTTGGTATTGACCTTCATGCAATTCCATATACAGAAAAGCATGTGGTAGGTTCAGCACTTATTGACCTGACCGGAACTGCATTTGTCATGTTCCCGCTCAAACTTCTTGTGCTCATTCCAGGAATTTATATTCTCGAGCTCTACCGGCGTGAAGGCGCTACAGGTATCTGGTACCTGATTCTAGTTGCCATGATCATGGTTGGTCTTGCCCCAGGCATCAGGGATATGATGCGAATGGTGCTTTATGTCTGAAACGTTAAAAATTTCTCATTACCTGGCGATTTCAGGAATAATCCTGATTGCCGGATTTGCAGTTGGATTTGGATTGTCCATAACTGAACCCGCATTTGGTGAGACATTGCTTACCTTATTTCAGGAAATGATTGCAGGCCAGATTATGGGAGATGATCCTCCAATGCTTGCCCTTCAATTATTTTTAAATAACCTAGAGGCTTGTGTTGTTATTTTCATAGGTGGTGCATTTTTTGGATTTCTCTCTGTTTTCATTTTGATGATGAACGGGGTAATAATCGGTGCGGTATTAGAGATTGTGCGAAAAGAAGCGGGATATATTGCTCTTATTGCGGCAATTGTACCACATGGTATTTTTGAGCTCCCTGCGGTGATTGCATCAGGAGCCCTTGGATTAATGTTGGGACGAGCTGTAAAAAATGAATTAGCAGGAGGATCTGAAGCATCTTTTGAAGCTTGGAGCCTTGGGGGATATTTTCTAAAATATATTATCCCGTTTGTTGCTATTGCAGCAATTATCGAGGCATTTATCACGCCAGCCGTCTTACAGATGGTGACATAGGAGCTCATGAATGGAGGAACAGGAAGGAACGCTCCCTCAAAAGGCAGATTTCTCAGGCTGGTATAATGATATTCTCTGGCGTGCAGAAATAATGGATGTCCGTTACCCGGTAAAAGGACTCTATGTATGGTTTCCATTCGGATTTGGTATCCGAAAGCGGGTTTATGGTATTCTTAGGGAATTACTTGACCGTGATCACGAGGAGACACTGTTTCCACTTCTGATTCCTGAACCGGAATTTATGAAAGAAGCTGAACACATCAAAGGTTTTGAAGAAGAAGTGTACTGGGTCACCCATGGCGGAACAAGCCCGCTGGATATCAAACTCGCCCTTCGTCCGACCAGTGAAACAGCAATATATCCCATGTATGCTCTCTGGGTGAGATCTCATGCAGATCTCCCAATCAAAGTATATCAGATAGTCAATACATTCAGGTATGAAACCAAACATACTCGTCCACTAATCCGTCTTCGTGAGATTACATCCTTTAAGGAAGCTCATACCGTTCATGCTACCTGGAATGAAGCAGAAAATCAGGTTGAAGATGCCATTGCTCGGTACCAGGAATTTTATGATCGGCTGAATATTCCTGTTCTGATATCAAAACGCCCAGATTGGGATAAATTTCCTGGTGCTGACTATACCATCGCCGTGGACACCATTATGCCGGATGGCAGAACCTTACAGATCGGTACAGTCCACCATCTTGGAGATCACTTCTCAAAAACGTTCAGTATACAATACGAAGATACGAAAGGTCAGCAGCAGTACTGTCATCAGACCTGTTATGGGATTTCAGAACGGTCAATTGCTGCTCTCATCAGTATGCACGGTGATGATCGAGGTCTTATGCTTCCTCCAGAAGTTGCCCCGGTGCAGATCGTCATTGTTCCAGTAATTATGAAAAAGCGTGAGGAAGAGGTCATGCAAGCTGCAGAACTACTGGAAAAGGAACTACAAAATGCAGGATACCGTGTAAAAATTGACAACCGGGATCTCAGACCTGGTGCAAAATATTACTACTGGGAGATGAGAGGAGTTCCCCTTAGACTTGAGGTTGGACCACGTGACCTGGACAATGGTGTAGTTATGGGGGTTCTTCGTTCAGGCGGTAAAGAGTCACTTCCACGTGCAAATATCATCTCTGAGGTTTGCAGGAAGATGACTGAATACACAGCTGCCCTGCAGATTCGTGCAGAAACGCATATCAAAGACCACTTGTTCATAGCAAAGGAAGAATCTCTGGTGAATGAGATAGTGTCAAAGGGTGTTGCCGCCGTTCACTGGTGCGGGAACCGTGAATGTGCCGACCGGCTTGAAGAGATCGCTGATGCAAGTGTTCTGGGAACTGAAGTCAGAACCGATCTTATCGACCAGTCTGCAGGTAATTGTATCATCTGTGGAAAACCAGGATCGGTCGTCACCCTAATCGGCAGATCATACTAATCTTTTTTTCGAAACCAGAAAATTAAATAAAAGAATGACAGCCCTAAAGTATATGTTCATGAAAATATATTCAAGATAAAAAAACGAATAGAATGACACCACAGTTTCAGAATAAAGAATATTTCTCAGCTCTCTCTATTGCAGGATCAGATCCATCCGGAGGTGCTGGTGTCCAGATGGACCTGAAGACGTTTTCCATGACGGGTGTTTGGGGGATGGCTGTTATTACCGCATTAACAGCTCAAAATGCTGCAAAGGTAACCGGATCTTGGCCAATAGAGCCGAAAATTGTAAAAACACAAATCCAAACTGTTTTTGAAGACATGACTCCCGGAGCAGTAAAAACCGGAATGCTCGCTAATTCAAGAATTATCAAGGCCGTTGATAAGGCATTACCTACAACAATCCCTTTGGTAGTTGATCCAGTCATGGTCTCCACATCCGGGTATCGACTTCTTGATGAAGATGCAGTCCGTGATATACGTGAAACACTCACCCCCAGAGCTCATTTGATCACCCCAAATATCCCTGAAGCAGAAATTCTCGCTAAAATGACCATCTCCTGTGAGGAGGAGATGCTTATTGCGGGTAAAAATATCATCGATCTTGGAGCTCAGCAGGTAATCATAAAAGGGGGACACGGAACCGGAAATGAAGCCATTGATCTCTTAATAAGAAAAAATGATGTGAGTCGGTTCACGCATGCACGCTTACCATATGAAGTTCATGGATCCGGATGTGCATTTTCAGCAGCAATAACCGGGTATATCGCTCAGGGTTTTGATGATGCTCATGCATGTGAAAAAGCAAAAGAACTCATCAGTAACGGGATAAAACATGCAATTTCTGGAACATCCGGATTTAAAATGATTCAACCACTTTATAGATAATTACCTATATTTTTTAATGACATTCTCACTTTAGTTAGCAAGAATGATTCACAAGTCACTAGTATATCAACAGATGAAATAATAAGGTAAAGGCTGTCAGATGGACATTAATTTTTTTGAAAGTCTAAAACTTCTTTTTCAGATTATCGCAGTAATCTTTGTTGCTTCTTATCTGTTTACCAGAAGCAGATATTTTAAAGAAGTGATTACTGGAAAAATATCTATAAAAACTCAGATCATTTTAACACTTTTTTTTGGAATTGTAAGTATATATGGCACATTAGGAAATATCCAGATACACGGTGCTTTAATTAATGTTAGAGATTTGGGCCCTCTTGTCGGAGGGTTAACCTGTGGACCATATGTTGGGATTGGTGCAGGTCTCATCGGAGGTTTTTTTCGCTATACCCAGGGTGGCCCATACATGTACAGTTGCTTTTTTGCTTCGGTGATGGCCGGAATACTTGGGGCTGTGATGTATTACGCAAATAAAAAACAATTTGTTTCAACACCTATTGCAATAATTTTTACAATTTTGGTAGAGACTCTCCATTCATTGATTGCACTCATTACAACAACTCCTCCATCTCAGGTTGTATCCATAATTACCGTAGTAATCATTCCCATGATTATCATTAATGCAATAGGAATGGGCATATTTTCAACAATGTACCATAACCTGATTGCAGAATGGAAAACAATGGATGAGAAATTAGCACTTGAAACAGAAATTGCAAAAAAAGATGCAGAACTACATATAGCGGCAAAAATTCAGCAGAGTTTTCTTCCAGATACTCTCCCTGTTTTTCCAGGGTTTTCCATAGCAGCGAAATCATGTCCGGCTAAAGAAGTTGGGGGAGACTTTTTTGATATCATTCCATTCCAGGTCATAAAACTTTCAAAAGAGTCACTCGGAATTATGATCGCGGATGTTTCCGGAAAAGGGGTACCTGCAGCATTATTTATGGCTCTTTCCAGAATTGTCGTCAGAGTTGTCGCAGGATGGTTTGATGAACCAGCCAAGACTATCACCTATGCAAATACTATCATCGAAGATAATTCTAAGACAGGTATCTTTGTTACCTTATTTTATGGAATAATTAACCAGGAAAAGAAATCTCTACGGTATGTCAATGCAGGTCATAATCCACCAATTATCTATCGTCAGACAACCAGAGAATTTTTTGAACTTCCATTAACTGGGATTGCTATTGGTGTTCTACCGGATGCTCAATATGATCAAAATGTAACAATCCTACAATCCGGTGATATCATTTGTATGTATACAGACGGGGTTACAGAAGCAGTGAATGAAACGAATGAAATGTATGGGGAAAATCGACTCAAAGAATTAATTCAGAAAAATGAATATTTAGAACCTCAAAAAATGGTTGATAAAATCATAAACGATGTGAATGTCTTTGCAGGGAATGAACCTCAGTTCGATGATATTACTCTCATGATAATAAAAGTAGAATAACGACAATTTCATATTTTAGCGAAAAAATATCATTTTCTTCTTTCTTTATAAGGTTATAAATACATGGTCTACCAATACACGACATATCAGTAGGTAAAAGTTCCTTACCGTGTATTGACAAACAACTTGGAATAAACTACGTGTGACGAAGGGCATTCCAAAGCATGTACGCTAATCACACTTCATAGATATAAGTAAATATTCTGCAAAATTTCAGAGGATTTTGTTATATACTATAATTGTTGTGATGAACAGATTTTTTGAGAGAGACAATTAGGGTGGTGACGATGAGTAAAACCTGGGTTTATTCATTCTCTGATGGTAATGGAAAAGATAAGAAACTCCTCGGTGGAAAAGGTGCAAATTTATGCGAATTGACGCAAACCGGAATCAGGGTACCTCCGGGATTTGTAATTACTACTGAAGCCTGTCTGGCATATCTAGAAGACGAAAAGCATAGACTTCCACCGAGCCTGATGAGTCAGGTAACAGATCATTTGAGACTTCTCGAATTAAATACCGGAAAAAAATTTGGTGATGCTCTAAAACCTCTATTGCTCTCCGTCCGATCAGGATCTGCCCTCTCTATGCCAGGGATGATGGATACCATATTAAACCTGGGATTAAATCCTGATACTCTGAAAGGTCTTCTTGTTGCTACTGATAATGAACGGTTCTGTTACGATGTATATCGCAGGTTCATTCAGTTGTTTGGAAAGGTTGCATTAGGGGTACCAGATGCACTATTTGATGAAGAATTTGAGAAAGTAAAAGAAAGGGCCGGAGTAAAACAGGATGTTGAACTTTCTGCCTGGGATCTTTCAGACGTATGCACTTCTTTTTTGCAGGTAGTAAAGCAATTTACCGGTAAGCCCTTTCCACATGATCCTTATGAACAACTTGAAATAGCTATAAAAGCTGTTTTTAATTCATGGATGGGAAAAAGAGCCATTGATTACCGACGTGAGTTTAAAATTACCCCGGATATGGCTAACGGGACTGCAGTAAATATTGTTGCGATGGTATTTGGAAATATGAGCAATAAATCTGCAACCGGGGTGGGTTTTACCCGTGATCCAGGAACTGGTGAAAATGTTATTTTTGGGGAATATCTTGTAAACGCCCAGGGAGAAGATGTTGTTGCAGGAATCAGAACACCAAAACCTATCGCTGCCATGGCTCATGAAATGCCAGACCTGTTCAGGGAACTGATGGAACTTCGAAATAAGTTGGAATCACATTTTAAAGAAGTTCAGGACTTTGAATTTACCATAGAAGAGGGGATTCTCTATTGTCTTCAGACCAGAAATGGAAAAATGAACGCAACTGCAATGGTCAGAACTTCAGTAGAAATGGCAGAAGAAGGATTAATTACAAAAGAACAGGCACTTCTTAGAATTAAACCTGAAACACTTGAGCAACTCCTTTTTCCCAGGCTGAATATATCCGATGATGTTGCCCCGATTGCATCCGGTCTTCCTGCATCTCCTGGAGGTGCATCAGGAATTGCTGTATTTGATGCAGACCGTGCAGAAAAAATGGGAAGAGAGGGCTTGAAAGTAATTCTTGTCCGTGAAGAAACAAAACCCGAAGATATTCATGGCTTTTTTGCATCTCAGGGAATTTTGACAAGCAGGGGAGGAAAGACTTCTCACGCAGCTGTTGTAGCAAGGGGAATGGGAAAACCCTGTGTTGCCGGTGCTGAAGGAATACATGTTGATGTAAGACTCAGACATGCACTTATCGGGAAATATCAAATCACTGAAGGTGATGTTATCACCATTGATGGCTCAACCGGAGCAGTATACCTGGGAGAAGTACCACTCATCGATGCTGAATTTTCTTCAGATCTTGCAACTCTTCTCTCCTGGGCTGATGCAGTTGCTCGTCTTAAAGTCATGGCAAACGCAGATATTCCATCTGATGCAAAACGAGCCTTAAAATTTGGAGCGATGGGAATTGGCCTCTGCAGAACTGAACGAATGTTCAATGATCTCAGCCGTCTTCCAATAGTCATTGACATGATCATCGCCGATACGAAAGAAGATCGCCAGAAGGCATTGGACAGACTGCTCCCCATTCAACGAGAAGATTTTAAAAATTTGTTTACAATAATGGCACCCTGTCCGGTTACCATCCGACTGCTCGATCCCCCTATTCATGAATTTTTACCACAAGAACAGCATCTTGTTGATGAAATAGATATACTTCGAAATTTACGAAAAAACCTTCGAGGAATGAAAGTTTTATCAGAGAATGTGGCATTCATGTTCCAGCATGATGATGTCCATCCGATTGTGCAGACACCAGCTGATCCTGAATTACTTGATGCTGTCATTCTAAAAAAAGAAACAATGCTCAACAAAGTCAGATCTCTCCATGAAGTAAATCCCATGCTAGGTCATCGGGGAGTCAGACTAGGCCTAACATTTCCAGAGATTTATTCAATGCAAATTCGTGCAATACTTGAAGCAGCAGCAGAATGTCTGAAAAATGGAGTGGATGTTCATCCTGAAATCATGATACCACAGGTTTGTACTGCTCAGGAATTAAAACGAGTAAAGGAATGGGTAACAGATATTCACAAAGATGTTGAATCAGCATATAGACTAACAATTAATTGTTCATTTGGATCTATGCTGGAGGTTGTTCGAGCATGTATGCGAGCAGAAAACCTTGCAGAAGAAGCGGAGTTTTTCTCATTTGGAACAAATGATCTCACCCAGGCAACATTCTCATTTTCACGCGAAGATGCGGAGAATAAATTCCTTCCAATGTATAATATGAATCACATCCTTCAGGATAATCCATTTGAGGTCCTCGATGTAAAAGGAGTTGGAAAACTGATGGAACTTGCTGTCCTATGGGGAAGAGCAACACGTCCAGGTATGAAAGTTGGTATCTGTGGAGAACATGGTGGTCATCCGTCATCAATTGAGTTTTGTCATCAAATAGGACTCACGTATGTTTCGTGTTCCGGACCGCGTGTTCCGATTGCAAGGTTGGCAGCTGCTCATGCAGCGATACATGCCAGGTAGGAAATTATCAGGCAAAAATGAGTGATGATTTCCACACAGATTTTATTAAAAACCTATATTAATATGTTTTTTTCTTGGGAACTTTGATAATGTCTGCAGCACTGCCAAGGTCTGACTGAGCTTGGATGAAATAATTCGTTGCCGGAGCCGTGCTATCAACTTTTCCAGTTGTTGTATCAATATCTCCCTGCAGACTATCAACACCTGCTATGGTTGCATCCATTGACCGAATGAAAAATTCCCGCGATTTCTTATAAGTATCAGAAAGGGTCATCTCTTCTGCTGAACTTTTTGCCTGCTCTGCAAAGGTCTTCATTGCCGAGAGGTCATCAACAGTCATCCCCTTATAGGGATTTACAATCTTTTCATTCTGAGGATCCATTCTCTCAATGGCATCGATAACGAGGGTTTTGTAATCTTCATCATGAGTAGCACCTGTGCATCCTGCCGTATAGAATAAACAGATGACAACTATTAGAATCGGTAGCGAATTCCGGAAATTATACATGATATGGTGTTCTGTTTTTTTCTTTATAAATACTACTCATATTTGAAAGGATGGATCATCACAATAGAGAAAAGAAAAAAACCGGGAGAAATATCTTTATCAGTCATTATTTCATCAGAGTTGTTATATATTCGAGTAAAAACTCACCATAATTAGGATACAACTGTATATGGGTTAGGTCAAAGGGAATTGAAAGAAATTGAAGTCTGAAACAATCCCCGTCCGGAGCTTGACAAGGCCGAATACCAGTAAAGATAAAACCCGCAGATTCAGCAAGATCAAAAAGAAGTGTTGTTGCTGGTTGTGAAACCGGTAAGTCAAGATCAACAACTTCAGCCCCGGCCAGGTGTACCATATCATCTACCACTCGTTGGATCTCAGGCCATTGCCTTTCATCTGCAGATATAACGGTAATGATCCCTTTTTGCAGGGTTCGATCATAATGTATTTTATAGTCACCAGGAGTTCGTGCCGGGGTCGGATCGCTAAATGTGCAAGACTGCTGCATTTTGGAATAAATGGTGTGAACAAAATTATGGTGCCTTTTGGGAACATACACGGTTCGTGGTGGTGGCGTGTTAAAATATTTGAACCCGTGGAGGTATGACTCTCGCTGGGCAGGTACACTATCGCTTACAAGAGCTTTAAACATTCGAGGGGGGCATGCAGCCAGGTCAATACTACATGGGACAAAATCTTTCTTTACAGCTGATTTCTGACTTTTAGGATGACTCGTAACCGCATTAATTGACAAGCCGACGAGATTCATTTCTTCAGCCTTAGCGAAAATTGCATCCTCTAATTGTCCCATAAGTCCTCGGCCACGGTGAGCAGGAGAGACTGCAAGAAGTCCAAATTCTGCCATAAGGACAGGTTCAGGCCTTATCAGACCGACATGTCCCACTACATCATTATCTTCACCCACAGCAACATAACTGACAATGCGACCGTTATCATTCAGGTCAATAAGTCCTTCTGGCCGGTAAAAGTTCTCATTTTTATAGGTATACCCATATACTAACCAAAAAAGCCGGCAGACCTGCGAAGCATCCTGAGTCTGCATAGGCCGGATTGAATATTGTTGAAGAGGAGCTTCTGGAATTTCATGGACATTCTGGGCCATCTCAATCTCAACAGGAGCAGGGTACCTTTTGATAAGATGAAGAACTTTTCCCATTTTTCCCAAATTTTCCATCCGTACTTCATCAACTGTGTTCCTCATGATTTGAAATCCCAAACCATGAGGAGATTGAATATCACCATCTGACGATATTACAAGAGGATACTCTTTTGGAGAATCATGAAAGGGGATTCCTTCATCACGGAATGAGAGAACCAGTTCAGTCGGTTTCATCCTCGCTTCTATGTAGATATTCCCAGGTTTGCAGTCAGGATATGCATGTTCTACGATATTGATGAATGCTTCTTCAGATGCAACTTCAAGGTGAAAGAGATCGGTGTCGGATAAATTGACAATATGACAGATCTCAGTGACATACCCGAGTAAGAGGTGGAGATATCTTTTATCGGCGGGGATGAAAAGACCAGTTGTTGGAGGAGATTCATGATTCTGACAGTGTGGTGCACAGGGAATGCTTAACGAGTTCCTTCCTGATTCCATATTCTAATTCTCTCATTTCTTGCCTGAATGCGTAAGTAATCTCTTTCACATCTGTACCTACAAAAAGATTGTGAAATAAGAGCCGGACCATTCGGAAGACTATCCGGCTAGTGCACAAATCAAAGTCAAGAACCTTTCAAGTATCAAGGGCTTTTCCCTATACGATCGATCTCTTTCTTGAAAATCAGATTGAGAGTTGCAATTGAACAGGCATACACAGATTCGAGCGTGTTATACCAGCCTTCATAGGATAATAGAGTTTCCCGCCGGTTAAAAGGAGCATCAGACACGTAATGTATCAGACCAAAATCTAGAACATTATCATGATTTAACCATACAATACTATCTTCAGGAACAATACCCCAGTATTCAGCCAAAGCAGTAAGATATGGACCAGACTCCATTTCAACAGTATTAAATCCCTGGGAGAAGTATTTCCTCATCTGTTTTCTGTTCTGAAGAAGAGTCCCTTTCACAGTAACAGACTTTTGATCTTCCAGCACCGCTGTCCAACTGGTGTGTTTACGAATGTTTGAAGCTGAATAACAGTTATGAAAGCGGAATTCATTACCTGAAAAGGTGTCCCATATAGTGGAAGGAATGATAATGTCTCCAATTCGATTACGAAGTGTGCCAGCTTTTCCAAATATATAGATTCCAATTACTGTGCATTTTTCCAAGATTAAAGAGAGAATATCATGAGCAGCACTTCCAAGAGGATAATCGATTATAATTATCAGTGCATCACTATGTTGTAATACATCTGATTGTCGAATCCGTATTCGTGAATCTATCCGATCTTCGGATAGTTTCTGTATTGGAATGATACATGCATTCAGGTCAAAATGAGAAGAGTTCTGGAATCGAATAATACCTGAATCTTTTTCAAAGGTAGAATGAGACAGACTTCCTGTTTCAGAATAATAAACATTACAATAATGAAGTAGATTTTTGATCCTGCTGTCATCATCATCACTCAGTAACATATGAAGCCGATCACGAACTTCATCCGGTGAATTATCTAGAAAACTGGAAATTAGGGCTTCATCATTGTCCAGGAATCCAGTCACCAAAGAAGGAATGCTGTAGATATTTGCCGATACAAAGTAGACAGGACAGGAAGATAACGAATACGGACATGAAGCCACAAGTCCTTCCCACCATGCATCAAGATGTGATCGGGTATTTTCGTCAGACCTGAATACTCTCTGAATATGAAAATCTAATCTTTTTGATCCAATGGTTAAGAGAAAACTTTCAGGATCTCCGCTACATAATTTTAAAAATAATTTCCAGTCATTATGAGAGATGTTCAATTTTTTTTTGAAACAGTTCTAATCCGGTTAGATACAAATTCATCTGATGAAAAATCTTGATTTTTGAATATTCATCAGGCCGGCTCAAGCAATCATGGATCTTATTCCATTCTATCTGAAAAGTGGTAATAATTGTGATAATATCATCAATATCAGAAACACTTGACATATGGGCGGCGAGTAGAAAATTTTTGTCATAATAACACTTCCTTCTTCTCCCCTCTGTCCTGACCTCCTCCCAGTCATATATCGGAAATCCGGAATCAACCATACTCTGCAGATCTGAGCTGATAATAATGGTCCGAACACAATCAATGCACCTCGGAAGCCGCATCGCAGCATAATAAAAAGCAGATACGTTAATGGATGATGAACCGGCATGATAATGCAAGGAGGAATCCATCGCCGCGTGACCAGGTTCAATATCCTTTATCCGGATATGACCATCTCTCTCCAGCAATGTGTGAAAATGCTGTATATGCTCATCAACCGGATTTGTCACACCACACCCCACTCATTATGAGAGAAACACCAGATAAATAACCGCGAGAATGTTGATAATCCAGAGAATTACAGGGACCCTGCGCCATCGGCCTTTTCCGATTCTGATTGCAGTCCAGACAAGTGATCCCGCCATGATACCGAATGCAATCGATCCGGTAAAGGGAATCATGAGAAATGATACAAAGAACGGGATGATATCATCGAGTCGCTCCCATCGAAGGTAGGCAAGGGGCCAGAGCATCACTACACCAGATATGACGAGTACCGGTGCAGTCGCCTCGAGTGGGATGAGAGAGAATAGTGGGGCTAAAAAGAGCAGGGGCAGGAAACATAATCCGGCCACAACTGCAACAAGCCCAGTCCGTCCATTCTGAATAATCCCAACCGCTGATTCAACATAGGCTGTAACTGGTGATGTACCCACAAGAGGAGAGAGTATCATGCCCACTCCTATTGTTTTCAGACTTTTATCTGCCTGACGAGGTTGTCCTTCTTCATTCAGCATATTACTCGCTTCTGAAAGACCAATCAAAGTAGAAATATTATCAACATACGCAGTCACTAGAAAAAGCACGATAAATGGCATACATGGAAACACCAGGGCTCCAAGGATATCGGCACGCCCAATCAGACTGAAGTCCGGATATTCAAAAAAATTATTAAAGCCACTCTGCTCAAAATAAAAATCCGGAGGGTTCTGTCCGACAATAAATGAAAGAATGGTTACTGTGAATATTCCGATTATATATGCCCCCGGAATCTGACGGACCATGAGTATACTGATAATAGTTATACCTATTAAAAACAGGAACACATTATGCTCAGAAAAAACATTGGATGCACTAAGGTGTGAGATATTAAAAATAAACCCGCCATGATTTAATCCAATAAAGGCAATAAAAAGACCAAGACCTCCTGCAACACCGGTCCGGAGTGGCCGTGGTATCGTTTTGATGAAATATTGGTTTTTGTCCAGAATAGAGAGTAATAAAAAAATAATGCCACTCCAGAAGAGCACACCCAGTGCAATCTCCCAGGTTATTCCGGTAAAAGTGACACTGACGTAGACAAACATGGAATTGACAGACATTGCTGGGGCAACAATTACGGGATTATTGGCATATATGCCCATCAGAATACTCGATACTGCTGTTGCCAGTACAGTTGCCGTTATCACTGCTGTAAACGGCATACCCGTTTCCGAAAGAATAGCCGGTTGAGCCATTACAATATATAAAGAAGCTAAAAAAATAGAAACACCTGCGATGATCTCACTACGAAAATCTGCTGCATAATTGTCGAGATCAAACATAGTTCTTAATGATAATAACGTCTTAATATCTATAAATTCCACTATATGACCCGTGTGTCAATCCAGGGGGAAACAAATATTTTATGACCAGATGGGAAGAATCAGCAGATATAATATTTAAAAACGGGATTATTTTCAACCCATATACCTGTGAATGGCTAAATGAAGATTTTGCTGTCAGGAATGGGATATTTATAGGTACCGGACCAGGGTATTCAGGAAAAGAAGAGGTAGATCTCAAATCCTCTTATGTCTGCCCCGGTTTCATTGATGCTCATGTTCATATTGAAAGTTCATTACTCACCCCATATGAATATGCACGGCTCGTTATGCAGCATGGAACTACCACGGTTGTTGCAGATCCTCATGAAATTGCGAATGTATGTGGAACTGCAGGAATAGAATATATACTTCAGGCACATGAAAATCAGCCGCTGGATATCATGGTTATGTTGCCTTCCTGTGTTGCTGCAACCCCTATCGACGAATGTGCAATAACGCTTACGGCTGATTTACTTCTTCCCTTCATGAACAGAGATGGTGTTCTGGGTCTGGGTGAAATGATGAACGTGCCCGGAGTGTTATCAGAGGAACCCTTAGTTATGGAAAAATTAATCCTGACCTCCATTCGTGACGGACATGCTCCTTTTCTGACCGGAACTTTGCTTGATCAATATATTGCCACCGGACTTCAAAGCGATCATGAAACTACTGTAAAAAGCGAAGGGAAAGAAAAACTTCAGAAGGGAATGTTTCTATTCATCAGGGAAGGCTCGACTGAACGAAATCTGCATACCCTCATTCCTCTGGTTAACGCATGTTCATCATCCCGCTGTAGTTTCTGTACTGATGACCGGCATGCAGATATGCTAGTTACATCCGGCCATATTGATGATTGTATCAGAAAAGCGATTGGAGAAGGATGTGAACCGGAACTTGCATACAGAATGGCAACGCTCTCACCTGCAGAACGTTTTCGGTTGTATGACAGAGGTGCAATAAGTGCCGGGCGTATTGCTGATTTCTGTGTCATAGATGACATAAAAAAGTGTAACGTTCATGCTACATATAAAAACGGGAGATTAGTACTCCCTGAACATTTTAGGAAAGAAAAAACTCATACCCTAAAAAACTGGCCATTCCATGCTAAAATTCCATCCCCGGAAGAGATCAGGATAACCGGAACAGGAACTGCACGGGTTGTCAAGATACAAGAAGGACAGATAGGAACAAAGGCAGAATATATCCAACTTTCAAGTGATGAAATTCCAGATTTAAAAAGGGATATATTAAAAATTGTGGTTGTTTCACGATATTATCCGGAAAATATTGGAGTAGGGCTGGTCAGGGGTCTTGGTCTTACAAGCGGTGCTATGGCATCGAGTGTTTCACATGACTCCCATAATATCATCGCAGTCGGGACAAGTGATAATGAAATCATCTCTGCGATTGCGATGGTAGTAAAAAATAAGGGGGCGATGGTTGCCCTGAATGGGAAGGAGGAGGTCTGTTTACCTCTGTCTCTTGCCGGATTAATGTCAGAATTACCGTATGAAAACGTGCATAAAGGTTTAGAGAGTATTCATCACCTCACAAAAGCGTGTGGCGCAATCAAAGATCCCTTCATGTATCTTTCCTTTCTGGCATTATCAGTAATTCCTGAGTTACGGGTAACAACCAAGGGAGTTTTTGATGTAAACATATTTTCAAATGTCCCCCTTTTTATGGATGAAGAAAAACCAGCAGATACATGACCTTCCATGTATGGCTAATCTTTTCAAGACATCATTTTCTTTTCTGAAAAAATTATTTAAAGAGATTACTGGTTGAAAATCCCTGCATCAGAAATTCTCCAGTTTTATAGTATGACCGATCCAGGGGATTATAAAAGAAGAAGGGTGCCTTTTGAAGATCAGGTTTCCCATCTGCACTCATCCAGGTATCTTCGATCAGAACATCAACAACCTCTGCGATAAAAAGGTCATGCACTCCAACATCCACTACATTGGAGATTTTACATTCGATGACAATAGGAAACTCATCAACATAGGGAGCATGAACCGAAGGTGCACGAACCGGGGTGAGACCAGTATCTGAAAATTTATCTCGATCTCTTCCAGATGACACCCCAAAATAATCTGCCTCTTTCACATGGGCTGCTAAAGGAATACTTATTGTACATTCTTTCTTTTCCAGCAAAGCCTCATGTGTATGCCTGGTTCGCTGAACAGAAAAGGAGATACTGAGAGGATCAGAGCTGCAGACTCCACCCCATGCAGCGGTCATGCTATTTGCTTTTCCGTTTTTATCATAGGTTCCGATAATAAGAACTGGTGTTGGAATAATTGCAGGTTTCTTTCCGATTGATTGTTTCATACCAGATTATGGGATGTGATAACAGAAAACTGATACCCTAAGAAAAATGCGAACAGATATCTATAGCCCGGTATGATTCCTCTATCAGGGATGCATTATGAAACATCAGCATGTTGATCTAAAAACGATTTCATGGGACACCATGGAGAGATATGGTTTTAATCCCAGGTTTTCACGTGAGGTTATTCATGAAACAAACCACCTAAACCCTGAACATCATATAAAAATTAAAAAAGGAATAAAAGATCTCCGTGGACTCCTCTGGAGCTCTATCGATAATGTGGATTCAGAAGATCTTGACCAGATTGAGTTCGTAAAAGAAGGTGAAAATGGTGAAATTCATGTAAAAGTAGCCATATCAGATGTTGATCATTATGTGACAAAGAATTCCTATATCGATAAACATGCCGGACATAATGGAACATCGGTCTATCCAGGAATTATTACCTTTCATATGCTCCCTGACCGACTCTGTAAAGGAATTACCTCACTCCTTCCAGGTCAGGACTGTTATGCAATAATCATCGAATTCACAGTTCTTTCTGATGGGGGAGTCAGACCAGGTGATATTTACCAGGGAGTGGTCCGGAATAAGGCAAAGCTTATCTATGAAGAAATCGGAGACTGGCTTGAAGATAAGATTCCGGTTCCAACACATGTAGCAGAGACTGAAGGTCTGAAAAAACAACTGGAATTGCAAAATGAAGCTGCAATACGTCTTCGTGCACATCGAAGAAGACAGGGTGCCCTGGATCTTGAAACCCTTGAAGCACAGGTGGTGTCGGATGGAGAAACGGTGACTGACCTGGTAATCCAAGAGCAAAATGCTGCACGATGCCTTATTGAAGAGTTCATGGTTGCAGCTAACGGGACAATGGTAGTTTTTCTTGAAAACGCCGGTTTACCCATGATACAACGAGTTGTCAGAGTTCCTAAATACTGGGAAGAGATTCGACTTGTAGCAGCAAAATACGGTGAAAAACTCCCATTCAATCCGGATGCAAAATCCCTCTCTTCTTTTCTGACAAAACAACGGGAAACTGATCCTGAACGATTCCCCGATCTCTCACTCACTATAGTGAAACTTATGGGTTCTGGAGAGTATGTTCCATTCATCCCAGGTAAAACCCCTATCGGCCACTTTGCACTTGCAGTAACCGATTACACACATGGTACTGCCCCTAACCGGAGATATGTTGACCTTATTATCCAGCGTCTCATTAAATCAGTTCTTCTTGGAACAAAATCTCCTTATCATGTCAGGGAACTGGATGAGAAAGCGGAATGGCTTTCCGGTCGGGAAAAAGCAGCAAACAAGGTTGAGCGGTTTATGAGAAAATCAGCAGCAGCAGTCCTCCTAAAACCAAGAATTGGAGAAAACTTTGAGGGATTTGTGACAGGTGCATCAGAAAAAGGAATATATGTCAGACTTATCAGCCCTCCTGCAGAAGGAAGAGTAATGCGAAAAGAATCAGGTCTAAAAGTTGGGCAAAAAGTAATTGTAAGACTATTGAAAACAGACCCCTATAACGGACATATTGATTTTGAATACCTTCATGACGTAGGAAAAAGGTAATAATAAAATAAGAAAATTTTTTATATACATTATGTTTTACAGGCAAATGACTTGATAGCTGTTGAATTATCAGGATATACTTTTAATATTTTTAACAATCCAGATAATTGAAGAACGTCTAATACATTTTTATTAGGAGTAGAAAATCGAATTTCGCCATTTTCTTTTTTTAAGGACTTTACTGTGGTAATAAAAACACGTATTCCTGCACTTGATACATACCGAACATCAGTCAGATCAAGGATAATCCATCGCATCCCCTGGGCAATGCCTTCCATCAATGTTCCTTCTAGATCAGATGATGTTGTAGTGTCAATTGAACCCACCGGATGAAAAACCCAGATCTCCCCCTCATACCAAATGTCTATGGGAAGAACAGAACCTGCTTCTTTTTTTAATGTATAGAGAATGTTCGTCTCGAAATCTGGGGATGCCATATTTTATCTGTATCATTATAAAAGAATAGTAATATAAAGGTGCAGGTATTCGAATTTATACAACACATTTTATAATAATTGGTAGAATGCTTTTTCCATATATAGATTTAATTACATACATAAATTAATTCATGATACCCATAGAGAGTTTATATCAGATCTGGTATGAGCTTACTTCAGAAATTGAAGATGGCATTATAATCTTAAACGATTCAGATATCATTTGTCACCTGAACAAAGGGATTTTTCAACTATTTCCGGTCAATGATGTGGATTATATCGGAAAAAAATTTGATCGTTTCATTGAGGAAGTTGTTATTCCAGTGATTAAAAGTTCAGACATTATCTCACTGGAGGGATATCATCTATCCTCACATAACCTGGAAGATAAAGATCTTGATATTTTTTCCGGGCCAGGTAAAGGTCATTCTGTGGAATTTACAATTCAGAAAACAAAAAATTCTGATTGTTCCTGGAAGTTAGGATATTTTAGAAAAATCACAAGATGGAAAAAGACTGAAGAACTCCTAATCCGCACTGAAAAAAGATTCAAAATAATTTTTGAAAATTTGTTTGACTCAGTTACAATGTATCGGGTAGATGAAACATATTACCCTGGACGTTTTATAGAGACTAATTCATCTGCGATTAAAAGACTAAAATACACTCAGAAGGAACTATTGACACTTTCACCTGCAGATATTCTTCCCCCAGAAGAATTTGGAAAGTTCTTGTCTTTTATTAAAAATTTTCGAATTAAACCAGTTCAGACAGGAGAATTTTCAGAAGTCTCAAAGGATAGGATGAAAATTCCAGTTGAAATCACCGCTTTAATAGTAAAAATTCAAAATGAAGATTTCATCATTCAGATATCCCGGGATATCTCTGACAGGGTAGGTATCAGGCAACTTCAGAAAAATGCCTTTGAACAGATAAATAAGAATATTGAACAATTTGCAATTTTAAATGATAGAATTAGAAATCCATTAAGTGTCATCCTGACTCTTGCTTCATTTTCTGATACCCCTGAAAATGTAAAAATTTCAGAACAGGTAGAAATTATCGATTCACTTGTTGATGAACTTGATAAGGGATTTGTTGAATCAGAAAAGGTCCGAAAATATCTCATCCGTTACTTTCAGGCAGATATCTGATCAAAAGCGCTTAATTTTCGATAGTAAATGGAATTAGGTTTTCATAATATCAGCACCCCTATTTCTCCCCTTCGTGCAGATCGTTTTTCCGCCTTTCCATTGATTCATAATCCTTTGAGCTGAAGAAATGATAGCAGACGTATTCGAATCACATACCCCATACACTACCGGTCCAAATGAACTCATACCTACCCCAGCTGCACCGGCATCCCTCATGGCATCAATGATATCCGTAATAACCGGTGACTGAAGACTGATTTCACATTTTTTAAACCCATAATTCTGGAAATCATTAATTGCCTCTCCGAATTGTTCCAGATCTTCTTCGATTACAGAAGGGATCAGTTTCATAAGAAGAATATGAGAAAGAGCCTGAACTTCATGTTGTGGAACAGGACAGTATCTCTGAAACATATCATATTCCAACTGACCGTGAATTTCTGCCAATCCATCAGGTATTGCAAGTACGAAATTCCAATCTTTCGGGATATTATACCGGCCAACCAGAGGAGCTGCTCCTGCACCTGATGATGAGGCTGATGGTGCGAAAGAATCCTTCTTTCTGCCAGGGCCAAACCGGTGACCAGCATCAACGAGTAATCCTCCCATAAAAAAGGCTCTTGTTCCTATCCCTGAAGTTCCTCCCCTTCCGGATAAGGCAATAAGAGCATCTGTAGAAAAATTCGCTCCAATCATTGTCCCAATCCCGGCCGCAATTCCAAGAGCTGCCTGGGTTCCACTTCCAAGCCCAAAATGAAAGGGAATAGATTGTTGAATGTGAATATGTACCGGAGGTATCGACAATCCATTCATGTTTAATTTTTCAAGGATTGGCTGCACCTGGTATGCAACCTCTGGTTCCTGTGAGGTCAGGGAAAAGGTATCTGCTTCTGATATTTCAAAAATAAAACCAGGATCTTCCAGAGTTATACCAGAACCACCATCGACTCTGCCTCCTGAACCATTCATATCAAGAAGCCCGATGTGAAGTCGAGAAGGAGTAATCACTCTAACCACAGTATCCTCAGTAAAAAGAGGGAAAGGGATTTGTTCTTCAATAAAAAATATCGGTCGTGAATTATGAATTATCCGGTATGATCTGCTCAAATTAAATTTCGCCATTTGATTCCTTTTCAGGTCATCTGATGGGAGAGAAATTTTTTGTATTGATAAGATTTCTCTCCTTGATTCCATCTTTTCATCACGCATTATCATACCAATCGGTTCATCTTCTTTCATAAGCCGGGTTATTGCACCCGCCGGAAGATGTTTCAATGGTGCATATGAGATAGCATGAATCAGAACACGATTATTATTTTTATTGTACAGATCCACTTCCCGAAAATTCACATCTTCACCGGGTTTAACTTCAAGAATTTCTGCGATTTTTTCTGATGCCTGAATAATATTCTGCTGTATTGTTCTGACACCGACTGGTGCATTACCAAATGCCTCCAAAAGCCGGGTAACTGAACCATCTGTTATAAGAAGAGCACGCTCAGGATTTGTTAATTGTCCAGATTCTTGTTCTATCTTATTAATAAGTTCCAGAACCGATGTCTGCATCATTATTGCACCAATATCAGAGTGATGTGTATTGAAAAATGTTTCATAATTATAGAATAAGAAATAAAGACCTCATAAAAAATGGATTCACCTAATAATTTACAAAATCGGTACGATTTTTCCAGGGTTACCAGAATTGATCTGTACAGAAGAAACTGTGCTAGGTGCATGTTTCGCTGTTAGAGGATAGTGCACCAATACTATTGTAATATGGTGCACCATAAGTGTTTCGGCTCTTTTAGAGTAAATGTGTTTCCATTTTATCCAGTATATAATCATAGTAATTTAGTATTATCATCATGGAAGCCATATTGTAAGTCTTCTGGATTGCTCTTTATCCTCATAGGGTTGTAGATAGAATGAGATCCAAGAAAATGACATGCACCAACAACAAAATAATATGGTGCATACTTCAGCACTGCCAAATATTGTAAAATAACTACCTCCAGAAAAAGAAATGAATAATTTAATAGTAAGAAAAATATCCGATTTAGAAAACAGGCCATATAAATTTGTCCAGAAAGGAGTGGAAAAAGGATCCATTGCAATTATGTACCGTGGGGATAAGGGGATTGCAATAGGAAGGGGACTTAAGACAAAAATAAATGTAAACCTTGGTACCTCATCCGGTCATTGTATTCAAGAAGAAGAGATACAAAAAGCGAAAATTGCTGAATGTTATGGTGCAGACACTATTACGGATCTCTCAACTGCTGGAGACATTCCAGAAATAAGACGATCAATACTTGGTGTCACAACACTTCCCATGACCACAGTCCCTCTCTACCAGGCAGTTGCAGAAAATACCCTTGATCATCTCACAGATGATATCATTATTGAAAATCTGAAAGAACAAGTCAAAGAAGATATCTCATCAATGGTTCTTCATTGCCCTTCATTTGAGACAATAAAAGCAATGAAACACAGTTCCCGAATACTAGGAGTTGTTTCCAAAGGAGGAGCGATGATGACTTCATTTATGCTAAAAAATAATCAGGAAAATCCCTATATTACCCATTTTGATGAGATTCTTACCTTACTGAAATCTAAAAATATCGTCCTTTCTCTCGGAAATACAATGAGATCAGGATGTATCCATGATAGCCGGGATACTGCACAGATTCTGGAGATAGAAGAGAATATCAGGCTGGCACAGCGGGCTCATAAGAAAGGAGTTCAGGTAATAATTGAAGGGGCCGGAGGACATATCAGAGCAGACAAAATAGCTGAAAGTGTCCGGTACTATAAAGAGAAGACTGATTTTCCACTCTTTGTAGCAGGACCACTCCCAGCTGATGTCGGCATGGGATATGATCATATTACTGGTGCAATTGGCGCAACATTTTCCGCTGGAGCTGGGGCAGATTATCTATGTTACATCACCAGGGCTGAACATAAAAGTCTCCCGACTCCTGATGAAGTGAAAGAAGGACTCATGGCTTTTCGTATTGCCGCCCATATTGGAGATTCAATGAAGTACGGAGTGTCGACCAGGACAAACATATCGCCGAGAACAGAACGCGAATGAATTTTCAGGAACAGGCAATATATGCTCTGGACCCGGAAGAGGCTGGACGAGGTACTCCAACCGATACAAACTGCACAATGTGTGGATCATTCTGTGCGATAAAAATGATTCAAACCTATTTTTTAAAAAAATGAACTGAAGAATGGAGATACGTGATAAAATTATTGATAGAATTCTGATGTATTTCTCAAATTTCATCTGAAAAACCGTATTTATCACCATGATCTTATTGTATAAATATCAGTAAATAAGCCCGGTTTATCGAAATGAACATGAGAAATTATTTTATTACATATCTCTGAATGGCCGTATCGGAATTGGACAGGGTAAGGCCTGAATAAGTGATGAAATATCATTCACAACCACTGATGACTGCTCAAGCATCAGATTCACCCGCTCATTATAACCAACATGTCTGAAATCTGTTCGGAGTGAAATAATCTTTTTCCTTTGGGCAAATGCATACCCCATCTCCCATGATGTTCCTGAATCTGCATCCGCACCATCTATTACTGCAACAACAATATCTGCATTGTCAATTGCTTGTAGATTTTTTTCAAATATTTCTTTTTGAATAGAAATGGTTCGTGAATGCTCTGAATCTCCACAATCCTGGGGAAGATGAACCTGCATTGCATAGCCGGATATTATGTCAGCTAATTTTCTATTAAAATCGCATTCAGCTTCAGAAAATAACGGAGCAGCCAGATATACTTTCCAACACGCTGCTTCAAAAACATCATATGCAAGTATTTCTGGAAAACGTTGTAAAAAGAACCCTCTCCCAGGGATCTTTGCATCAGAACCATTTACAGAACCATACCAGGTGTACCGGACACCACAAACCGGAGATGAATCAACTCCAATAATCGCATATGGCAAACCTTCATTTTTCCATTCATCACGAATCTTATCTTCAAATTTAGATATAAGATTAGAAAAATCTGGAGAATCCAGTCTGCCAATAAAATGACCAGGTTCATGATTAGGTCCAAGAAAAATAGTCTCTGCACAGGGAAGCATTTTTATTGATATTTTAAAAGTTTTACATCGTAATAAGACCTGATAAAAGACATCTAAATCATTTTGATGAGTAATTCCCCTTGCACGTAATTCTGGATTTTTTATACAGGGACATAAAAGAAGGTACATCAAGTACTAATGATCTCGAATCAATAGATATATTACCAAAAGCCCTATTGATCTAAATTCCTTATATGGAAATCTAAAAGTTAATTTTTAATATGATGTATTCAGGTTTTATCCGCCTTAACTTTTCTAAACCGCTCAAGTAATTCATGAAGGAGCGATTTTGAAGGTAAAAGAAGTAAACCTGCTTCTAAATCAAACTCAGCACAATGCATATCTGTTTTGAATAATAGTATCTGATCTAACTCTTCATCAAATTCCTGACCAGCAATAACTGACTGAATGACCGCATGAGGCATATCAATAACCATTGAAGGTGGAGATGGAATAAGCATAAGAGATAACAGATTTGCACATGCATCAAGATATGAAGATGTCATTATATTCCCAATTTCATGAAGCATACTCATATCCATTTCACTAATTTCACGATCCTCATCAGGTGCTGCCAACATTATCGAAGATAATCTGATTATTGATTTTTTTGGTACATGGAGAATTATTGATCCATTTCCTGACACCTGACCACGTACCTGGAATACAACCATTGACGCAATCGAATCATCTAAATAGTTTTGAAGATTTTCCAGTCTTACCATTATTATCTTTTGAACAGTGATCGAAATTGGTACTCCAATTAAAGAAGAAAGAGCAGTTGCAGCATTTTGTGCCCCACTATTTCCTAGCTCCCATAATTCATCTGCTTGTTCATCTGTCAGAATTTCTGTTCCGTCGGTTATTATTTTTGAACTCATATCCTACTCAATACTGAAACTATTATTGCTCTTAGTATATCTGATTGACCATGGAAAAAAAGATTTCAATAAGTTTTCTAATTTATTAAATTACCAGAATGAATATCTTCTTTTAAGAGATAGACGCCTGCAATAAGTACCGCCATAATAACAGAAATACCTAAATAATGATATATTTCTGTTTCACTGATATTAATAACAATTATATGTCTGATCAGAGCAGTTAATGCAACAATAAGAAGAGCACGTACTGGAACCCGCTTTGTTTTTAAATAAACGGTAACGGTTTCAAATAACTCAATAATTATTATCGTAAATAAAATTGAATATATCACCTGGACTATCCCTTCTTCCCAATGCATTGAAGACAAAATTACGACAACTTCAAGAAAAGATTCAATTAGTGATAATAACGCAATTATGGAAAGGAGAATCGCAACACCAACATAAACTGCGATTGAAATTGTTGAAAATGTATTGACCAATTGATTCGCACGTTCTTCTGATAATTCAGGCATTATATTATATGATATATAATATCTGAAATATTTTGTTACAAATATTCAATATCTAATTAAATAAGGAATTATCTAAAATATTTAAATTTTTAATTCAAATTTTTTCTTATTTCGTGCAAATAGAGCTTCAGCAAAAAAATAAATTGACATAACTATACAGGCAAGAGAAGCTACCATAGTTGGTAATGTTCTTTCATTATTAGAAGAACCAATTAATGTTCCTATAAGAAATAGACCGACAAAAACTAAGGTTACTCCATCAAATAGATAGACGAGCCACTCATATTCTTCAACATTTCTGATGGCAACCATATAATAACGGTACAATTGATTATATTTTTTAAATATTTATCTAACTATACTGAAATTGTTGACAAATATTATCTCGAAATAGAATTTCTTACTTGAACAATAGCAGCGTGAATGATTTCCCGAGGACTCGCGTACCTCAGTACCGTCATCCACGTGAGGTGTCTTAACTTCCGTGTTCGGAAAGGGAACGGGTGTAACACACCTGCTGTGGCCGCTATTGAAACTGAACATCGGTTTGACCCGATAAAGCCATTTGCTTCTGTATCAGTAACAATAGATAATTTCTTACTTGAACAATAGCAGCGAGGAAGGTTTCCCGAGGACTCGCGTACCTCAGTACCGTCATCCACGTGAGGGGTCTTAACTTCCGTGTTCGGAAAGGGAACGGGTGTAACACACCTGCTGTGGCCGCTATTGAGAGCCAAGATCCGGATTTGAACCGGAGTGTAGTTGATCTGCAGTCAACCGCGTGGCCGCTCCGCCATCTTGGCCTGGCTTGGACAGTGTTGGAGACGCATGAAAAGAATCAGTAGCGTTTCAGGATTTCGTCTGGGTTTGAGAAACTGAATTTGACGTTATTAGGACTATTAGTATTCGCGGACTGAACACGTCGTTGCCTTCGTGCTTACATCCCGAACCTATCAACCGGGTCTTTTACCCGGGTCTTTAATGAAGTCTCTTGTTCAGGCTGAGTTTCAAGCTTAGATGCTTTCAGCTTTTATCTCTTGGCGCGTAGCTGCTCGGCCATGCCTTGTCAGACAACCGATCGACCAGAGGCGCCGAGTGAAAGTTCCTCTCGTACTATTTCACTCTTGCCTTCAGACTTCCGACACTCCTTATAGATAGTAACCGACCTGTCTCACGACGGTCTAAACCCAGCTCACGATCCCCTTTAATAGGCGAACAACCTCACCCTTGGCTGCTGCTGCACAGCCAGGATGGAAAGAACCGACATCGAGGTAGCAAGCCGCCGGGTCGATATGTGCTCTTGCCGGCGACGACTCTGTTATCCCCGGGGTAGCTTTTCTGTAGTCAATAGCCCTCATCAACAGGGCGTATTGGTTCGTTAGACCCGAGTTTCCTCTCGCGATTTCTTGCTATGCGAAATCGCGTCAGGCCAACTTTTGCTCTTGACACTCTTCAGCGGGTTTCTGACCCGCTTGAGTTGACCTTAGGGCACCCTTGATATTTTTTCGAGGGTGTGGCGCCCCACCCAAACTGCCTACCTATCGATGTCCTGATAAATCAGTTAGAATTACAATAAAACCAGGATGGTGTCTCATCGTTGACTAACCAACCCCCACAAGGGTTGGATCGACGTCTCCCATCTACCCTGCGCAGGTAATACCGTAACCCAACGACAGGCTGCAGTAAAGCTCCACGGGGTCTTCACTTCCCATAAGGAGTCACTAGTCTCTGCACTAGTACAAAAGGTTCAACGGGTTCGTGTTAGGGACAGTATCGCTCTCGTTATTCCATTCATGCAAGTCGCCAATTAAGCGACAAGGTACTACGCTACCTTAAGAGGGTCATAGTTACCCCCGCCGTTTACGAGTCCTTCGTCCGGTTGAACCCGGTGTTCAGATACTCGCACTGGGCAGGAATCACAGACTATACGAGTCCTTTCGGAGTTGCAGTCTGCTATGTTGTTATTAGACAGTCGGAGCGATCTTGTCACTGCGACCTGCCCAATCGCTGGGCAGGCACCCCTTATCCCAAAGTTACAGGGCTAATTTGCCGAGTTCCCTTAACACGATTACTCCCGACACGCCTTCGCCTTCTCAGCGAGGGGCACCTGTGTCAGTTCTCGGTACGGACTACATCACCCTTTTCACGGGCTCCTGGAATCAGCATTGTTACCCCATCACCGTTTAGAAAAATTCTCACCATTACGGTACTCCAATTTCATATCCAGCTTAGACGGAGCGACGGCTCCGCAATGCCTATCCGAAAGCGTCAGGATTGTTTGATGCAGGTACAGGAATATTAACCTGTTTCCCTTTCGGCGTACTCGAATTACGGTACGTCTTAGGACCGACTAACCCTCGACTGACGAACATTGTCGAGGAAACCTAGCCCCTGCGGCGGATTGGATTCTCACCAATCTTAAGCTTCTACTACTGCCAGAATTTTCATTCCTACACGGTCCACAGGATCTTGCAACCCTGCTTCCGCCCATGCAGGACGCCTCTCTACGCCATCATACTATTATATGGTCCGTGGTATCTGTGGCAGGCTTAAGCCCCGTCCATTTTCAGCGCCCTGAATCTTGACTGGTAAGCTGTTACGCACTTTTTAAAGGGTAGCTGCTTCTAAGCTCACCTCCCAGTTGTCTTTGACCCAGGACTACTTTCAGTGTTTACACTGAGCCTGCACTGAGGGACATTAACCACGGTCTGGGTTGTCTCCCTTACGCATTACAAGCTTACCCCGTAATGCGGACTTCCGGCCGTCTCAGATGACAGGGAATTTGGAGTTTGACAGGAGAGTGAGGACTTTCGCCCCCAGCTTCCCCAATCAGTGCTCTACCTCACTGTCTATCTCAGGCCAGGTCATGCTACGGCATGTTTCGAGAGGAACCAGCTGATGCCCGGCTCGATTAATCTTTCACTCCTATACGCAGGTCACGCGAATGATTTGCATATCAAAACCGCTTGCGGTCCTCCACGCACCTTTCGGCACGCTTCAACCTGCCCACGCATAGATCGCCGGGCTTCGGGTCTTATCCTGCTGACTTCACGCACTGGTAGTACGTCGTCCCTGACCTTGCGGCTGCGGACTTGTTGGTTTCCCTTTGGCTTCTTTCATAGAAATTAACCGTCGCCAACAGAATAAACTCTCTGGCCCGTTCTTCAAAACGTACGATATGACACCGGCAACAAAACCCGTACTACCGTCTTGCAACGAGTTCCTTCGCTTTGAAGATCCTTTCGTGCCATATCACGCGATAACCTGTCAGTTTCAGGCACTTTTCAACACCTTTCCAGGGTTGCTTTTCAGCTTTCGCTCACGCTACTACTACGCTATCGGTTTCGGGGAGTATTTAGTTTTGGAGGTTGATGACCCCCACATTCACGCGGGAATTCCGACCCACGTTACTCAGGATACCGCTCAAGCATACATTCATACACATACGGGACTGTCACCCTCTCTGGTACACCGTTCCAGGCAACTTCAGTTCTGAATGCATGTCTTTTGCTGCGGTCCATACACCACATCTCCCGAAGGATTCGGTTTGAACTCTGTCGTGTTCGATCGCCTCTACTAACGACATCCCGGTTGGTTTCTTCTCCTGCCCCTACTAAGATGTTTCAATTCGGGGCGTTCCCTTTCCGATGACGGAATGATGCAGAACGCATCTGGATGTCCTATTCGGGGATCTCCGGTTCAATGGCTCCTTGCGCCTACCCGGAGCTTATCGCAGCTTGGCACGCCCTTCGTCGGCACCCGAACCGAGCCATCCACTGACAGGCGTAAGAACGTCTTTGTAGTTTCTTCAAACCCATGTAACGTCCAGAAACGCCTAGTGATCTCTTTCTGCGTCTCCTTTACACAGCGTATCATTGCCCCGGTTTCACGGGGTCTCAAGCCCTTCCCCGGATCTGTCGCCAGACCGGGTGCATCTAAAATCTAACACCAGTGGACCCGTGGGGATTTGAACCCCAGGCCTCGGCGTTGCAAACGCCGCGCTCTTCCAACTGAGCTACGAGCCCTCTGATTCCATTCCGGAACACTGGCAACTCTATGGTCTGTCTGCATCTGCTACTACTTTCATTTCGTTAGGAGGTGATCCAGCCGCAGATTCCCCTACGGCTACCTTGTTACGACTTAACCCCCCTTGCAAAACCCAGATTCGAACATATCAGAGATACATCCTCATCAAGACCTCACTCGGGTGGTTTGACGGGCGGTGTGTGCAAGGAGCAGGGACATATTCACCGCGCTATGTTGAAACGCGATTACTACGGATTCCAGCTTCATGCGGGTGAGTTACAACCCGCAATCCGAACTTCGGATAGGTTTAGGAGATTGTCATCACCTCTCGGTGTAGAAACCCATTGTCCTATCCATTGTAGCCCGCGTGTAGCCCGGATAATTCGGGGCATGCTGACCTACCGTTGCCCATTCCTTCCTCCCCTTTAGCAGAGGCGGTCCGAGCAGTGTCCCCATCAACCCGAAGGTCAAGCTGGCAACTGCTCGCGTGGGTCTCGCTCGTTGCCTGACTAAACAGGATGCTTCACAGTACGAACTGACGACGGCCATGCACCTCCTCTCAGCTAGTCAAGTAGAGTCTTCATCCCGACTATCATTCAGCTGTCTTATCCGGTGAGATTCCCGGCGTTGAGTCCGATTAAACCGCAGGCTCCACCCGTTGTGGTGCTCCCCCGCCAATTCCTTTAAGTTTCAGCCTTGCGACCGTACTCCCCAGGCGGCGCGTTTCACGGTTTCCCTTCGGCACCTCAGTGACACGTGGTCACTGACACACCTAACGCGCATCGTTTACAGCTGGGACTACCCGGGTATCTAATCCGGTTTGCTCCCCCAGCTTTCGTCCCTCACTGTCGGACCCGTTCTGGTGAGATGCCTTCGCCATAGGTGGTCCCACCGGGATTACAGGATTTCACTCCTACCCCGGCAGTACCTCTCACCTCTCCCGGTCCCTAGAAATGCAGTTTCCCCTGAACGCCCACCAGTTAAGCTGGCGGATTTCTCAAGAGACTTGCATATCAAGCTACGGACCCTTTAAGCCCAGTAATAGTGGCCACCACTCGAGCCGCCGGTATTACCGCGGCGGCTGGCACCGGTCTTGCCCGGCCCTTTCTTCACCAGTTATTTACACTGGCGGACAGCCAGCCTGTGCTGGCACTCGGGGTTTCCTTATCACGGTTGCCCGCATGGTAAAGTTTTCGCGCCTGCTGCGCCCCGTAGGGCCTGGATTCGTGTCTCAGAATCCATCTCCGGGCTCTTGCTCCCACAACCCGTACCGATGACAGGCTTGTTGGGCCGTTACCCCAACAACTACCTAATCGGCCGCAGACTCATCCTGAAGCGACGGATCTTTCGTTCGCATAACATTCCAGTCAGCACGAACTATGGAGTATTACCCCCAGTTTCCCGGGATTATCCTCCACTTCAGGGCAGATTGTCCACGTGTTACTGAGCAGTACGCCGAGGTCTTACACCTCTCGACTCGCATGGCTTAGTCAAACCCCGATAGCAGTGGCCTCTGGCAGGATCAACCAGAATTTCCAAATTTCTCGCACACTGTATCACTTAAAGTATTGGCAGATGTAGACAGATATCCACATTACCAGTATTCCTATGTCAGAACCGATACTGCACTTCAATGCATTCGTCGGCTCTCCATTAAAACGGCCTCTTACGTTGCTCCCTGAAGGTTATATACTTTTGTATTTACCTTCCGAAGCAGACATTCCCCGGCCGCCGGCTCCTGATGTTTCAGGAAGCGTGTGGGATAACAAAGTTGTAGTCATGAGTATATGTAGTTGCCGAAATGATTCTCAGCAGATCTAAAATCTTCTGGAAATATACTCAAAAATGAAATCTTCAAAAAAGACCAACAAAGAAGGTATGGCGGAGTGTTGATGCGAGGAGTACCAAACATGAATACTAACGTATCAGCTTGGTGTAGATTACACCATACCTCTCTTTGTGGTATTACATACTCCATTTGTATCAGTGAACGTATAAGGTTTCTTATTCGCAATTATGAATTAAATCTCAAATATTGGAGATCTAAAGCATCGGAGTCATATTTATACATTTTTGGTTTGATCAAAATAACCAATTATGTTTTTAATTTTCCAAAAAAGGAAAAATATTAACTATTCATTATTTTTCTTTTAAACCTGCTGCATTTCTATGATATTTTCCTAGTTCACTTCTTAGCAGCATCTCCCCGGAAAATACCGGTCCATCCTTGCAGACGCATAGTCCATTAGGATCGATACAGCATGAACCGCACAACCCTACCCCGCATTTCATATATCGGTGCATGCTAAACTGTGATTTTTCAAGAACATCCCTATTTTCAAGAACAGACAAGACAGAACGCATCATCGGATCAGGACCACAGACTACAATGTTCTCATATTCATCAAGATCAATTTCATCGAGCAATCCTGCAACATATCCATGATAACCGGCAGATCCATCATCGGTCGCAATCCTTACATCACACGTAGATGAAAGAACACTATAGAAAATCAATTCACTAGCAGTCCTGGCACCAAGTAGGAATGTAACATCAGGATACTCAAGCCCAATCCTGAGAAGGGGAGCTGTTCCAACTCCCCCTGCAATGGCAAGAATTTTTCCCCGGATGGTAAACCCATTACCAAATGGCCCCCGTATCCCGATTTTCTCACCAGGTTTCATTGTAACTAATGCTGATGTTGCTTCCCCTACGCGCTGAACGGTAACCGCATTGGGATATGACAAAGCCATTGGAATCTCATCGGTGCCCACAACCCAAACCATAACAAACTGGCCGGGATTGGAGGAGAAATTCTGATCGAAAAAAATAGTTCTAACACCCGGACTCTCCTGTACTACGCGAGTGATTGTAACTGGAACAGGAAGACCATCAGACATGAGCACACCCCACAATCTCACGAGCGGAAATTCCGTCAGGAGCATATAATTCCTCACCGATATGCCTGAAAATTTCAGGATCCTGGACAACGGCGCTTCCAATCTCAACCCCCTCTGCCCCGGCCATCATCATCTCAATAACATCCTCAGCGCAGGAAATGCCACCACATCCGATAATTGGAATTGAACAGGCCTCATAGAGTTCATACACACAACGGACAGCGATGGGAAAAATCGCTTTTCCAGAAAGGCCCCCAAATTTATTCCCAAGAACCGGCCGTCGCAGTCCGGTTGAAATACGCATGGCGCGAACGGTATTGATGGCAACAATTGCATCCGCACCCCCTTCTTCAGCTGCTTTACCAATTACTGTAATATCTGTGACATTCGGCGTTAATTTCACCCAAACTGGCTTTTTCCACTCTTTTACTGCTTCAGTACAGGCCTTTACCACATCAGGATTTGTTCCAATCTGAGCACCAAAGCCAGCTGCATGTGGACAACTCACATTGAGTTCAAATGCCTGCGCTTTCTCTGCAAACCAACCTGCAACTTCATGAAACTCTTCAGGATTTCCGCCAAAAATACTAACAATCACCGGTTCATTCACCAATGTTGATAATTCCTCGACAAAATCCCGGGATGGATTTGGAAGCCCCATCGCATTCATAACACCATCTTCCAAAACAACAACACATGGCCCGGCATGCCCATATCGCGGTTCAGGACCAATGGACTTGGTAACTACCGCTCCCGCTCCCTGATGAAGCACCCGTGAAAGAGAAGAAGCGCAGGTTCCTAGCACACCTGCAGCGAGAACCAGATGATTTCTGGCAGGCACTCCCGCAAGATGTACGGATTCCCGACTCAATCTGATCATGAAGAGAGAAATGGGGATGATGGTAATTATCTATTCTTCGTTCCTATCGGTATGGGATATGACCAGCCTTGCAGTATTCGGTACTGGGCGCATAGGAGGCGGGGTTGCAGCCCGTGCCGTATCAAGTGGCCTAATAGATCATCTTGTTTTGTATGATTGTAACCAGGCACTCCTCGAGGCGCAACGACTTGACATCGAACATATGAGATGTCCAGTATCTGTTTCAATAAATCCGATAGACATTGCCACATGTGACATTATACTTTATACAGCCGGCCTTCCACGAAACCAAAATATCAAAACAAGAGCTGCATTACTGGACTGCAATGTTCCGGTTGCATCAGAACTGGCTGCGCTTATTCCCAATTACAAGGGGATTATTGTAGTAGTTACAAATCCTGCAGATATTCTGACATATTTTCTCTGGAAAGCAACAAGGATTCTAAAAAGCCGCATAATTGGATTTGGCGGACAACTTGATAGTGCACGATTTCAATACGAACTGGCAAACCGATCCATAAGATGTGATGGAATGATCCTTGGAGAACATGGAGAACATCAGGTTCCTATTTTCAGTAAAACCGGATTAAACGTTGATATCCCCATAAGAGATGACATTTTATTAACTCTCCGAAATGCTAGCATGGAAATCATCAAGGGGAAAGGCGCGACTGAATATGCGCCTGTATATCACATATGGCATTTGATTGAATCTATAATCAAAGACGCAAGGACTGATCTCATATGTTCTGCGATCCTTGAAGGAGAATATGGTTTTACTGGTTGCTCTCTTGGCGTCCCTGTAGTCATTGGAAGAGAAGGAATCATTTCGATTCAGGAATGGGATCTTGATACCTGGGAGAATGACCATTTCCACAGTGCAGCGACCTTCGTATCTGACCTTTGCAGGAGGATATCACATGACTGATGATGCCCAGTTATCCTTACATCAGACTGATAGTTCATTTTCAGCCGATACGGCACAACGCGACGAAAGAATTCTACTCAGCATCAATCAAGTTGAATATTCAACCGCTGCAGACGGGCCGATAATCCATATTTTTGGCCGGACTGAAACGGGGGATCTAAAGGAGATCCAGGTTACAGGATTTTTCCCGTATTTATACATCCTTGCATCACAGGTTGCCCGGAATCACCCTGACCAGGTCATCAAAGTTGACAGTACCTCATTCAAATCCATTCACGGAGAAGAACTTCGCAGACTCTACACCCGAAGACCTACTGATGTCAGGGATATCAGAGGAAATTACACACATTTTGAAGCAGACATTCCCTTTGCGACCCGTTATCTCATTGATGCAGGAATTACCGGAGGAATAACAGTCCCATCTGGTTCATCCATCGTCCCGTTTACAGAAGTAAAACCAGCGGATGTTCATGCCCCATCCAGATATTGTCTCCTTGACATTGAATGTGAGGACGATAAAGGAGGTCTTCCAAACCCTGATCGTGATCGCATTATATGTATTACTGCCTGGGACTCATTTGACGAACACTACACAACATTTCTTCTCCAGAACGCGGAAAAATCAATAAATTTAGAGAATCTCTGCAGGAGTACTCTCCTAAACGGCTGTTTTTGCAGTGATACTCACACCATCAGGGTTTTCGATGATGAAAAGTCACTACTCAGGGATTTTTCTGCATACATCAGAGAGAAAAACCCGGACATACTCTCAGGGTGGAACTTCACCGATTTCGATCTCCCATTCATTTTTGGGAGAATCCGTACTCTGAACCTCCCTCCGGACAGCCTTGCCCGGTTGCCTGGGATGAGCGAACGTTCTGGAGTCAGGGGCAGAGTTGATTTTGATCTTCTGGCCGCGTATAAAAAGATGCAGTCATCCAAACTGGACTCGTACCGTCTGGACGCGGTAGGAGAGCGCGAAGTAGGTGACGTGAAGGCATTTCATTACCAGCCTGGTATGACAGCACGGATGTGGCAAGAGGCTCCCCATGAACTGGTTGAGTATAACTTCAAAGATGTCGAGCTCTGCGTAAAAATAAACCAGAAGAATAATATCATCGAGTTTTACCAGGAGATTGCTAAGTATGTCGGGTGTCCCCTGGACCGAACTTTGAACTCTTCAAATGTCATTGACATCTATATCCTCCGCAAGGCACATGGAAAATTCATCCTACCATCAAAAGGCTATAGTCCGGGTGATGAATTTGAAGGCGCTACTGTTTTTGAACCAAGTTCAGGAATCAGAGAGAATGTGGTAGTCCTTGACCTGAAATCCTTGTATCCGATGGCGATGATGACCATCAATGCCTCACCAGAGACAAAAGATCCGAATGGCGATCTCACCGCACCAAATGGGATTAAATTTTGTTCAAAACCAGACGGACTTACCCGGAGTATCATTAGTGAGCTTT